>JBFGLX010000038.1:0-16402 GCA_041575955.1 Thermoanaerobaculia bacterium | reverse complement strand
GGGGACGTTCATCCAAGGAGACCCGAGCATGAAGACGGCTGACTATATCGCTCTCGAAGAGCGCCACGGAGCGCACAACTACCATCCGCTGGACGTCGTGCTCCAGCGCGCCGAGGGGGTTTTCGTCTGGGATGTCGAGGGCCGGCAGTTCATGGACTTCCTGGCGGCCTATTCGGCCGTCAACCAGGGCCATGGACATCCGCGGATCCTGCAGGCCTTGATCGACCAGTCGAAGACGCTGGCTCTGACCTCGCGCGCGTTCCGCAACGACCAGCTCGGCCGCTTCTACCAGAAGCTGGTCGAGCTCTCCGGCTACGGCCGGGTGCTGCCGATGAACACCGGCGCCGAGGCGGTCGAGACGGCGATCAAGGCGGCGCGCAAGTGGGCCTACACGGTCAAGGGCGTCGCCGACGACCAGGCCGAGATCCTGGTGTTCGAGAACAACTTTCACGGCCGCACGACGACCATCGTCGGCTTCTCCTCCGAGCCCCAGTACCGCGCCAACTTCGGTCCGTTCGCGGCCGGCTTCCGGATCCTGCCCTTCGGCGACATCGAGGCGGTGCGCGCGGCCATCGGCCCCAACACCGCGGCCGTGCTGTTCGAGCCGATCCAGGGCGAGGGCGGCATCATCATTCCGCCCGACGGCTATCTCACGCAGCTCCGGCAGCTGACCGACGAGCACCGCGTCCTCTTGATCGCCGACGAGATCCAGTCCGGCCTCGGCCGCACGGGCCGGATGCTCGCCTGCGATCACGAGCAGGTTCGGCCCGACATGGTGGTCCTCGGCAAGGCGCTCTCCGGCGGCTTCTACCCGGTGTCGGCCGTGCTCGCCGACGACGAGGTGATGGACGTATTCACTCCGGGCGACCACGGCTCCACCTACGGCGGCAACCCGGTCGCCGCCGCCGTCGGCTGCACCGCCCTAGACGTGATCGTCGACGAGAAGCTGGTCGAACGCTCGGCGGAGCTCGGCGACTACCTGATCCAGGGCCTCGGCAGGCTCGAGTCGCCGCGCGTCAAGGAGATCCGGGGCCGAGGCCTGTGGGTCGCGATCGAGCTCCATCCCGAGGCGGGCGGCGCGCGCCGCTTCTGCGAGCAGCTCCAGCGGCAGGGGCTGCTGTGCAAGGAGACCCGCGAGCACGTCATCCGGCTCGCCCCGCCGCTGGTGATCACCCGCGAGCAGATCGACTGGGCTCTCGAGCGGATCGCGGGCGTGCTCGAGGCGACGCCCCAGGCCGCGACCGTCGGCTGACCCGCCGCCGGAGCGCGGCTCGCTACTTGTGCGCCTTGGGCGCCAGCACCATCGTCATGCGCCGGGACTCGAGCCGCGTCCGGGTCTCGACGACGGCGATGTCCTCCATCTGCTTGACCACCGAGTCGAGGATCTCGTCGCCGAGCTGCGGCCGCCGCAGCTGCTGGTAGCGGAAGAAGATGGTGATCTTGACCTTGTTGCCCTTCTCGAGGAAGTCGCGCACCCGCTTGGTCTTCCGCTCCTGGTCGTGGGTGTCGATGTTCGGACGGTACTTGACCTCTTTGACCTCGATGACGTGCGTCTTCTTGCGGGCTTCGCGGGCCTGCTTTTCCTTCTCGTACTTGATCTTGCCCCAATCCAGGATCTTGACCACCGGCGGATCGGCGGTCGGACCGACCTCGACCAGGTCGAGTCCGGCGGCTTCGGCGCGGCGTCGAGCGTCCTCGATCGGAACGATCCCGACCTGGCCGCCGTTCTCGTCGATGAGGCGCACCGGGCTCACCCGAATCCGGTCGTTGACCCGCGTGCGGTCGGCGGGACGTACGGGCATGCGTCGTGGTCTGGGCTTGGGTATGGTCAGGCTCCTTTCACTGATTAGACGACGTGCTCGCCGCTCTCGCTCTCGCGCGCAATCGGGCTTCGGGCAAGTTCATCCCCGCTGGAACCGGCGACAGCTCGGGAATCGCCGACCGCTTCCGGTCGGGCTCTCACGGAGTCGCTGGGCAACACACGGGAAGATCGCGTCTGCGGTCTGCTGCCGGGAGCGTCACGAGGAGCGCGGCTGCGGCAGCGAGCAGAAGCTCGAGAGGGAGAGTGACTTCACCGCGGCAAGCCTAGCACAACCGCGCGAAAGTCAAGGCCGGTGCGTATGCTACTCTGCGACGCCCCCGCGACCGCGGAAGACCCACGAAGCCAGGCTAGACGCGTGTCTCTCTATCCACTGACGTTCGCGCCCGTCTTCAAGCGCTACACGTGGGGCGGCCGCAAGCTCGCCCGGATCGCCGGGCGCGACGCGCCGGAGGGCAGGGTCGCCGAGAGCTGGGAGGTGTCGGCGCATCCCAGGGGTCCGACCCCGGTCGCCAACGGGCCGCTCGCGGGCCAGCTGCTCTCCGAGCTGCTCGAGCGCTACGGCGAGGCGCTGGTCGGGCGCCGGAACCGCGAGGCGATCTCGCGCCGCCGCTTTCCGCTGCTGATCAAGCTGCTCGACGCCAACGAGTGGCTCTCGGTCCAGGTCCATCCGGGAGACGAGTATGCGCTGCGCCACGAGGGCGATCTGGGCAAGACGGAGATGTGGGTGGTGCTCCAGGCCGACCCCGGGGCCGAGCTGATCTTCGGCCTCGACGCGCGCACCGACGCGGCGGCTCTGCGCCGGGCGCTGGCCGAGGGTCGGCTCGAGGCGCTGCTCCACCGCCTGCCGGCGCGAGCCGGCGACGTCTTCTTCGTTCCCGCCGGCACCGTTCACGCGCTCGGGCCCGGCCTGCTGCTGGCCGAGATCCAGCAGAGCAGCGACACGACCTACCGGCTCTACGACTGGGGGCGCGACCCGGCCGGCGCCGCGCCGCGGCCGCTGCACATCGAGCAGGCCCTGGCGGTCGTCGACTTCTCGAGCATCCGGCCCGGCAGGGCCGAGCCCGAGAGCCGCAGCCGGGACGGCGGAAGCGTGGAGATCCTGGCCAGCTGCCCGTCCTTCGAGACCTGGCGCCTGTCGCTGGCCGCCGGCGAAAGCTACTCCGGCCGCTGCGACGGCGAGACGCTCGAGCTCTGGTGCGCGCTCGCCGGCGGCGCCGACTTCCGGTGGCGCGGCGAGGCGGTCGCCGGCGCCGCCCTGCAGTGGGTCCTGCTGCCCGCCGGACTCGGCGACTTCGAGGTGAGGGCGACGGCCGACTCGAGCCTGCTGCGGGTCTTCACTCCGGAACCGCCGGTGACAGGGTCAGGCTAGCTGACCTGCTCACCAACCTTCGTTTTTGCGATATAGTCCCGCCTTCGAACCTACGGCCGCGCCGCGGCCGGCCCGGCTCCTGCGCCGCGGCATCTCATTCGAGGCCTACCCCAGTCAGCGAACATTTGGGAGCGTGCGGCCATAGGAGTGTCTGAACATGACGAAGCTATCGCTCATCGTCCCCCAGGAGCGGTCCGCCGAGCTCAAGAAGGAGGCGGTCCACCTGCCATCCTGGGACCTGAACTTCCACCAGCTCTGGGACCTGGAGCTGCTGCTCAACGGCGCTTTCCGGCCGCTGACCGGCTTTCTCGGCCGGCAGGACTTCGACAGCGTCTGCGAGCAGATGCGCCTGACCGGTGGCGAGCTCTGGCCCATCCCGATCACCCTCGACGTCTCCGAGGAGCTGGCCGGCTCGCTGAAAGGCGGCGACCGGCTCGCCCTGCGCCATCCCGAGGGGATGGTGCTCGGCATCCTGAGCGTCTCGGACGTCTGGCGCCCGGATCGCGAGGCCGAGGCGCAGTCGGTCTTCGGCACTACCAGCGATGAGCACCCGGGGGTCTTCGATCTTCAGAAGTGCCACCCGTTCAACGTCGGCGGCGCCATCGAGGGCATCGAGCTGCCGCCCCATCACACCTACCAGCGGCTCCGGCATTCGCCGGACGAGCTGCGCGAGGAGTTCAACCGCCGCGGCTGGAACCGGGTGGTGGCGTTCCAGACCCGCAATCCCATGCACCGCGCCCACGTCGAGCTGGCGCGCCGCGCCTCCACGGAGAACGCCGCCAACCTCCTGATTCACCCGGTGGTGGGCCGGACGAGTCCGGGCGACATCGACTACTTCTCGCGCGTACGCTGCTACCAGGCGGCCCTGGCGCACGCCCCCGCCCACTCGACCATGCTCAGCCTGCTGCCGCTGGCGATGCGCATGGGCGGCCCGCGCGAAGCGCTCTGGCACGCCCTGATCCGCAAGAACTACGGCTGCACGCACTTCATCGTCGGCCGCGATCACGCCGGCCCCCGGCGCAAGAACGGCGAGTCCTTCTACGGACCGTACGACGCCCAGGAGCTGCTCGCCAAGCACACCGACGAGATCGGCATCGAGATCGTGCCGTTCAAGATGATGTCCTACGTCGAGGAGCGGGGCGAGTACATGACCGAGGAGGAGATCCCGGCGGGCGCCAAGGTGCTCGACATCTCGGGCACCGAGCTGCGGCGACGGCTGCGCCAGGGCGCCGACATCCCCAGCTGGTTCTCCTACCCGGAGGTGATCGAGGCGCTGCGCCGCCGCTACCCGCCGCGCTCGCAGCAGGGCTACACGGTCTTCTTCACCGGCCTGTCCGGGTCGGGCAAGTCGACCATCGCCCAGATCCTGATCGCCAAGCTGATGGAGATCGACGGGCGCCCGGTGACCCTGCTCGACGGCGACATCGTGCGCAAGAACCTCTCGAGCGAGCTCGGCTTCTCGCGCGAGCACCGGGACCTGAACATCCAGCGCATCGGCTTCGTGGCGAGCGAGATCACCAAGAACCGCGGCGCCGCCATCTGCGCGCCGATCGCCCCCTATGCCAGCACCCGCCGCCAGGTCCGCGAGCTCATCGAGCGCCTCGGCGGCTTCGTCGAGGTCTGGATCTCGACGCCGGTGGAGGTGTGCGAGCAGCGCGATCGCAAGGGCCTCTACGCCAAGGCCAGAGCCGGTCTGATCAAGGGCTTCACCGGCATCGACGATCCCTACGAGGCGCCCGAGAACGCCGAGGTGGTCATCGACACGGGCCAGCTGAGCGCCGAGCAGTCCGCGCACCAGATCATCAACTACCTGGAGCGCGAGGGCTTCATCACGACCGACTAGCGAAGCTCCGCCTCGAACAGCCATGACTTACTCAGGACTGCCCTTCTCAGGCGAGGGGCTGTCGCCAGATCAGAGCGGCGGACCTTCGCTAGATCCATCAGATCGCCCCCCTCACCCTCGACCCCTCTCCACCCCCTCACGGGGGGAGAGGGACGCCCCCGCCCGGCGCCCGGCATGAGCCAGAACCCACGAAGCGACGACCTGAGGCGCATCGAGCACGCGCTCGCCGAGGGCGGCGAGATCCTGCGCCGCTACACGCCGGGCGACATCGAGGCGCGCAAGAAGGCCGGCGACGACCCGGTCACCGAGGCCGACCTGGCGGTCGACGCGGCGCTCAAGCGGATCCTGCCGCGGGCGGGCGAGGGCTGGCTGTCGGAGGAGACGCGCGACGACGAGTCCCGCCTCTCGCGCTCGCGCGTCTGGATCGTCGATCCGCTCGACGGCACCCGGGAGTTCGTGCTCGGCCTGCCCGAGTTCTGCATCTCGATCGCCCTGGTCGAGGACGGCGCGGCGGTCGCCGGCGGCATCTTCAACCCGGCCACCGGCGAGACCATCGTCGGCTCACGCGAGACCGGAGTGACCCTCAACGGCGAGCTGGTGCGGCCGCGGACCACGCCCTCGATCGCCAGCGCGACCGTGCTGGCGAGCCGCAGCGAGGTGGGCCGGGGCGATTGGCGGCCGTTCGCGGACGCCTACCCGTTCACCATCCAGCCGATGGGCTCGGTGGCCTACAAGTTCGGCCGGGTGGCCGCCGGGCTCGCCGACGCCACCTGGACCCTGGTGCCCAAGCACGAGTGGGACATCGCAGCGGGGATCGCCCTGGTCGCCGCCGCCGGCGGCGAAGTTCGCGCGATGCCCGGCGACGACCTGACGCTCAATCGTCGCCACCCGAAGCTGCGCGGCCTGGTCGCCCTGAGCCCCGGAGTCACCGGAATCTGGTCCGACGTCGAGGCGATGTGGACCCCCAACCCCGACCCCCGGGCGCGCAAGCCGTCCCCGCTCTAGCCCGAACTCCTCACCGGGTCGGGCCAACCCGAGATCCCCCGGCACCGGGACGGCGCGGAGAACGAGGAGATCCGGTCACCCGGCCGGCGACGTCTCCGCCCGCAGCGGGCCGACGCCGAGCGCCGCCAGGTCCGCGTCGACCATCATGTGCACCAGATCGATGAAGCTGACCTTCGGCTCCCAACCGAGCTCGCTCCTGGCCTTGCTCGCGTCGCCGAGGAGGAGATCGACCTCCGCCGGGCGGAAGAAGCGCGGATCGACGCGCACCAGGACGTCGCCGTCGGCGCTGAGGCCGATCTCGTCGGCACCCCGCCCCTGCCAGCGGAGCGGCAGCCCGGCGCGCTCGAACGCGAGCGCGCAGAACTCGCGCACGGCGTGGCTCTCACCGCTCGCGACCACGTAGTCGTTGGGCTCGTCGGCCTGGAGCATCAGCCACATCGCCCGGGCGTAGTCGCCCGCGAAACCCCAATCGCGCCGGGCATTGAGGTTGCCGAGATAGAGGCAGTCCGCCTGCCCGGCGACGATCCGGGCGACGCCGCGAGTGATCTTGCGGGTGACGAAGTTCTCGCCCCGCCGCGGCGACTCGTGGTTGAACAGGATGCCGTTGACGGCGAACATGCCGTACGCCTCCCGGTAGTTGCGGGTGATGTGGAAGGCGTAGGCCTTGGCCGCGGCGTAGGGGCTGCGCGGATAGAACCGGGTGGTCTCGCTCTGCGGGCTCTCGACCACCTTGCCGTAGAGCTCCGACGACGACGCCTGGTAGAAGGAGGTGTCGAGGCCGTTCTCGCGAATTCCCTCGAGCAGCCGGACCGCGCCGATGCCGGTGATGTCGCCGGTGTACTCGGGGATGTCGAAGGAGACCTTGACGTCCGACTGGGCCGCCAGGTTGTAGACCTCGTTCGGGCCGATGCTGCGCAGGATGTGGTTGAGCGACGAGGCGTCGTTGAGGTCGCCGAAGACCAGTCGGAAGCGCACGTCCTCGCCCCGCGGGCTTTCCATCAGGTGGTCGATCCTGCTGGTGTTCGGAGACGAGGCGCGCCTCACCATCCCCCAGACCTCGTAACCCTTGGCGAGCAGGATCTCCGCCAGGTACGACCCGTCCTGACCGCTGACGCCGGTGATCAGCGCTCGTTTTCCGTTCTTTTCTGGCCAGCTGTTCATCGCAATCGTCCCGTACCGTCGAATGTTGCAGAATACCTTATTCGGCCGTTCCGCGCCACGGCCGGCCCTCGCGGCGTCCGTTCGCCGAAAAGGTGCCTGTCCCCTTTTTCCCCCTATCCGTCGCGGCGGGCTCGCACGACGCGGCGCGGATTCTCCGCCAGCCACTCCCCCACCCGCGCTGCGTCGAAGCGCTTCTCGAGCACCGCGGCCGCCTCGCCGAGGCGCGACCGGCGCCGCCCCGAGTTGTGCAGATCCGACGCGACGATGGTGGCCGCGCCGCTCGCCAGAAACTCGACCGCCCGCCGGCGCTGCAGCGAGCTCGACGGTCCCAGCACGCTCTCGGCGTTGACCTGGGCGTGGCAGCCCATGGCCACGGCCGCCTCCAGGCGCGCCGGATCGCGCACGAAGCTGCGGTAGCGCTCGACGTGGGCGAGCACCGGGGTGAAGCCGGCGGCGAGCACCTTGGCGAGCGCCGAGGTCATGATCTCGAACGAGAGGTAGGGGTTGAACTCGAGCAGCAGGCTGCGGCCGCCGTCCAGCGCCAGCACCTCCTGCCGCTCGAGCGCCACGATCAGCTCGCTCGACAGGTAGTTCTCGGCGCCGAGCGCGAACTCCATCTCGGCCAGGAACGAGCAGTCGTCGCGCCGGCGCGCTCGCCGGGCGAGCTCGTCCATGGTCCGCTCGAAGACCTCGCGCAGCTCGTCGAGTGGAGTGTGCAGCGGCATCATGTACATGTGCGAGGTCGCCACGATGGCGCGGGTGCCGCCGTCGTAGGCGATCCGCAGGGCCTCGACGGTCTCGTCGACGTCGGCCGGACCGTCGTCGACGCCCGGCAGCAGGTGCGCGTGGAGATCGAAGAAGTGCATCGGGTCAGCGCGCGGCGAGCAGCGGCCGGAGGTGCTCGAAGATCAGCGCCGCGGCCAGCCGGTGCCCTTCCTCGGTGAAGTGGGATTCGTCGGCGAACAGCTCATCCATCTCCTTGAAGAAGGAGAAGACGTCGATCAGGAGGAGCGCCTGCCCTTCGGCCACCGCGACCGTCGCCAGGTTGTACTCGGGCGCCAGCCGCTTCCAGTGGGTATCGCCGAGCACCGGACCGACATAGGGGCGGGTGAGCAGCACCGGGATCGCGCCGGCGCGGCGCACGTCGTCGATCATGGTCTCGAGATTGCGCCGGTAGTCTTCGCGGCTGACGCGCTGCCGCGGCTCGCCCCCTGCCGGGTCGAGCCGATCGATCCCCGCCGCCAGGAGCTGAACGCTACGCAGACCGGCGAACGCGTTCTCGAACCGGCGCCGGGCCAGCGAGCGCCCGAAGAACTCGGCGTCCGGGCGCGAGACGGGATGGGCGTCGTTGGCGCCGAAGCTGATCAGCACCAGGTGCGGCTCGAGCGCCAGCGCCTCGCGCGTCCTCGCCACCCCCTGGTAGGACGAGTAGCCCCAGACGCCGGCGTTGACCACTTCGGCCTCGACGCCCGCCTCGGCCAGCCGCCGCCCCAGCTCGGCCGGCCAGTTGGCGCCGTCCGGCCCCGCCCAACCCAGGGTGTTGGAGTCACCGACCGTCGCGATCCGCAGCGCGCGATTCCGGGGACCGACCTCCGGGCCGCGGAAGCCGAGCTCGTTGAACACGCCGTAGCCCGCCCGTGGCCGCCAGATCAGCCGCGGGTCGTAGACGAAGTTCTGGTCGCCGAACAGGTGGTAGGCGCGGGCATCGCCGGCGTTGCCGACCGTGATCTGCAAGGGCTGGTACTCGTAGCCGGCGGCGCGCAGCACGACCTCGGCAACGCCGAGCGCCGCGCCGAGAGAGAGAACCAGCAGGCCGATCTTCGCGGCCAGACCGCCCTTCACCTGCGCGCCGCCCTCCGGAGCGCCGGCAGCAGGTAGCCCCTGCCGGCGAGGCGCGCCCACCCCTCGGGAGTGACCCCGGCGAGCTCCGCATCGGCACGCGCGCCGGCGCCGAGGAGCATCCGGACCACGTCGCGCCGGCCCCCCTGCACCGCGCGAATGAGGGCGGTGCCGCCCGCGTAGCTATCGCGATCGGGATCGGCGCCGGCATCGAGCAGCTTCCTCACCACCGGCACGTAGCCGTACCAGGAGGCCCACATCAACGGCGTCCAGCCGAGGGCGCTCTGGGCGTTGGGGTCGGCGCCCGCCGCCAGCAGCCTGCCGACCGTGCGCAGGCGGCCGTCGCGCGCCGCCAGCATCAGCGGCGTCCAGCCGTCCGCGTCGCGGATGTCCACGTCGGCGCCGGCGGCGAGCAGGACGCGGACGATCTTCAGCCGGTCGGCCTTGACCGCGAACACCAGCGGCGAGCGGCCCGCGAGGCTCTTCTTGTTGGGGTCGGCGCCGGCCGCGAGCAGGGCCGAGACGAGCCTGAAGCCGTCCTTGTCCGGCTCGGCCGCCGCCGACATCAGGAGCGTTCGGCCCAGCGTGTCGGTGGCGTCAGGGTCGGCGCCGTGGGCCCGGAGAAAGGCCTCGAGCTCGTCGTTTCCGGATCGGCGGACGCTGAGCAGCGCTCGGGTGCCGCCCTTGCCGCCGAGCGACACGCCCCGAGCGACCAGCCAGCGCAGGGAATCGAGGTCGCCGCGCCGCGCGGCATCGGCGATCGCCGTCGCCGGGTCGGCACCGGCGTCGAGAAGACTCGCGGCCAGCGTCCGATCGCCGCCCTCGAGCGCCTTCGCCAGCACCAGGTGCGGCCGGTCCGGCGCCACCGGCGCCGGCGGCTCCGTGGGCTCCGATCCGGCCCCGGCAACAAGCGCCGCCACCCCCGCGAGGGCGACGAGAACCAAGATGGCGAGCCGAAGCCTGCTGGTCATCACTGCGGGATTCTATGGACCGGCGACCCGCGCCGCCACCGGCAATCGGATGGTGCGCGCCGCGCCCGGCCCCGCGGGCGATGCCACGGCCGAGCCGATGTCGTAGGCTGGGCGGCATGTTCCCGCTGCGCGACGAGAACCCCACCCTGCGCACCGCCGTGTCGACCGTGGCGGTGATCGTGATCAACGCCCTGGTCTGGGTCTTCGTTCAGGGCCTGGGCACCGACCCGGCCCTGGTCGAGTCGATCTGCCGCCTCGGCCTGATCCCGGGTGAGCTGCTGGGCAGCTTGCCGCCGGGAACCGGCGTGCCCCTGGGCGCCGGCTATACCTGCGTCCTCGGGGGCTCCGAGAGCTGGGCCACCTCGATCAGCTCGATGTTCATGCACGGCGGCTGGATGCACCTGATCGGCAACATGTGGTTCCTGTGGGTGTTCGGCAACAACGTCGAGGACGTCATGGGGAGGGCGCGTTTCGTCGTCTTCTACCTGCTCTGCGGGCTGGCGGCGGCGGCCGCCCAGGTGCTCTCGAATCCCGGCAGCGCCATCCCGATGGTCGGCGCCTCCGGCGCGATCGGCGGCGTCATGGGCGCCTACGCCATCCAGTTTCCCCGGGTGCGCGTCCAGACGCTGCTGATCCTCGGCTTCTTCGTGCGCATGATCGACGTGCCCGCCTGGGGCATGCTCGGCTACTGGTTCGCCCTGCAGATCCTGCTCGGACTGCCCACCATCGGCAACGAGGCGGGCGGCGTGGCGTTCTGGGCGCACGCCGGCGGCTTCCTGGCCGGAGTCGCCCTGATCCACGTCTTTCGCGATCCCCGGCTGGTCGCCGCGCACCGGCAGGTGACGGCGCGCGCTCTACCGCGCATCCGCTGGCCGTAGCGTCGGACCGTTCGGTCGAGACGAGCTCGACCGCTACGACCCGGTCTCGGCGACCGGGCGGGCGGGCCATTCCTCGATCTCGACCGGGATCGCCTGCCCGGAGAACCGGGCGGCGAGCTCGGCGAGCGTGTGACCGCTCCCCGGGGGCACCCAGCCGGGCACGACCTCGCTGGCGGGAATCGCCAGATGGGCGAGCTCGGCGAGGTCCGGATCGGGCAGCCGCAGCCCGGCCTCCGGGTCTTCCAGCGGTCCGCCGCTCCAGAGCACGAGATCGAGATCGATCGGCCGCGGCGCGTTCGGGTCGTCGCCACGCACCCTTCCCAGCTCGGCCTCGATCGGCCTCAGCACCTCGAGCTTGACCCGCGCGGGCGGCAGCTCGGAGCGCACGAGCAGCGCCGCGTTCCAGAAGTCCGGGGTGCCCGGGGCGTCGACCGGCGGCGTCTCGTAGATTGCCGAGACCGACTCGACCCCGAGTTGCCGCTCGAGCCGCCGGAGCGCGGCCGGCAGGTTGCGCGCCGGCTCCACGTTGGAGCCCGCGGCGATGACCATCCACGCCCCGTCAGTCATCGACGCTCGCCGCGAAATCGGACCGGTCGCGCTCGATCTCGACTCCCACCGAAGCGGCGAAGCGCAGCGCGCCCGGCTTCTCCACCCGCAGGACGATCCGCTCGGCGCCCATCTCCATGACCGCGATGCGCGCCAGGCCCGTCGCCAGCGCCTCCACCAGGCGGTGATTCGAGCTCTCGACGTAGTCGATGAACGCCTTGGTCACGGTCCGGTAGTTGAAGGCATCGGCGATCTCGTCGCTCCTTCCGGCCGCCCGCGCGTCGGTGAAGATCGTCGCGTTGATCAGGATGTCCTGGGGCTTCTCGCGCTCCCAGTCGTTGATCCCGACGATCCCCCGCAGCAGCAGGTCCTTGATCAGGATCCGGTCCGCGGCGCTCATCTCCGGCCCCCCTGGACGAGGCGCTCGCCGCCGTCCACCGGCACCACGGCGCCGTTGACGAAATCGTTCTCGGTCAGAAAGACGACGGTCTCGGCGACCCGCTCGGGCGAGCCGACGGTGCCGAGCGGCACCTCGTCGCCGCGCTGCCGCCACTGCCGGCTCTCGGGATCGACCCCGGGCGGCGGCAGGATCGCTCCCGGCGCGATGGCGTTCACCCGCACCGCCGGCGCCAGCTCCCAGGCGCTCACCCGGGTCAGGTGCACGAGTCCCGCCTTGCTGACCGAATGGTGGGCATAGCCGCGCCAGACGCCGAGCGCGCTCAGGTCGGTGATGTTGACGATCAGGCCGGGCGCGCCGCCCGGTCGCTCGGTGGCCCGCATCAGCCGCGCCGCCCGTTGACTGCACAGGAAGGGCGCCCGCAGGTTGACCGCCAGGACCCGATCCCACTGGGCGGCGGTGATCTCGTCGAAGGGCGCGCTCTCGAACGAGGCCGCGCTGTTGACCAGAACGTCGAGGCCGCCGAGCGCGGCGCCGAGCCGTTCGAACAGACGGTCGATCTCCGCGGGCCGGGCCAGATCGGCGCCGAAGGCCCGGGCCTCGACCCCCTCCGCCTCGAGCGCCTCGACCGTCCGCTCGGCCGCTTCGCGGCTGGTGCCGTAGTGGATCGCCAGACGCGCTCCTCGACGGCCGAGCGCGAGCGCGATGGCCCTGCCGACCCGCTTGGCGGCGCCGGTGACCAGAGCGACCCGTCCGTCCAGAATCACCGCGCGACTATACCCCGCTATACTCGGAGCGCCGGCCGCTCGCCAGCGGCGAAGGCAACCCGTCCCGAGGAGCTCTCATGGTCTATCGCGCCGCTTCCCTCGCGCTCGCAGCGTTCGCCCTGGCCGCCTCGACCGCCGCCCAGGAGGCGGAGCCGAGCCGCACCGTCAACGACGGCAACGTCGTGCTCGAGGACGTCCCCGAGGTGCCGGCAGAGCTGGGGGAGCGGCTGCGCCGCTACCAGAATACCCGCGGCGCCGCCTTTCAGGACTGGGCCGCCGGCGGCAAGGGGCTCTACATCACGACCCGCTTCGCCAACACCGATCAGATCCACTGGGTGGCCGAGCCGGGCGGCAGCCGCCGCCAGCTCACCTTCTTCGACGAGCCGGCAGCAGCCGTCGACCGGCGGCCCGGTGGCGCCGACCTGACCTTCCTGATGGACGAGGGGGGCAGCGAGTTCTCCCAGATCTTCCTGCTCGATCCGGTCGGCGGCGACCACCGGCGACTCACCGACGGCAGCTCCCGCAACGGCGTGGTCGAGTGGTCGCGCGACGGCTCGCGGATCGCTTTCCAGAGCACCCGCCGCAACGGCGAGTCGAACGACGTCTGGGTGATGAGCCCGACCGAGCCGGAGGCGGCGCGAGTGGTGCTCGAGGCGCCCGACGGCGCCTGGTGGGGGCCCGCCGACTGGAGTCCGGACGGCAGGCACCTGCTGGTGACGCAGTACCTCAGCGTCACCGACTCGCGGGTGCATCTACTCGACCTCGAAAGCGGTGACCGGCGGCGACTCGTGGGCGGCGACGAGCGGCCGGGCAGCCATAGCGGCATCGACCCGACCTTCGACCGCGGCGGCGGCGGCGTCTTCATCGCCACCGACCAATCGGGGGACTTCGCGCAGCTGGCGCACCTGCATCTCGACAGCGGCGAGCAGCGGATCATCACCGGCGACGTCCCCTGGGACGTGCAGAGCTTCGAGCTCTCGCCGGACGGGCGGCGGGCGGCGTTCACGGTCAACGAGAACGGCATGCACCGGCTCTACCTGATGGACGCCGAGACCTTCGAGTACAGGCCGGTCGAGAGTCTGCCGGTGGGCCTGGTCTTCGGCCTCTCGTTCAGCCCCGACGGCCGGCGGCTGGCGCTCACCCTCAACACCCCCCAGACTCCCAGCGACGTCTTCACGCTCGAGCTGGGCGAGCCGGCGACCGCCCACGGAAAGATCGTGCGCTGGACCTACAGCGAGGTCGGCGGCCTCGACACGTCCACCTTCGTCGTTCCCGAGTTGATCGACTACCCGACCTTCGACCAGCGCCGGATCCCGGCGTTCGTCTACCGGCCGCGCGGCGCCGGCCCCCATCCGGTGATCGTCTACATCCACGGTGGCCCCGAAAGCCAGTATCGGCCGGGGTTCTCGAGCACCTTCCAAGCTTGGATCGCGGAGCTCGGCGCCGCGGTGGTCGCGCCCAACGTGCGCGGCTCCTCCGGCTACGGCAAGCGGTTCGTGGCGCTCGACAACGGCTACGCGCGCGAGGACTCGGTCAAGGACATCGGCGCCCTGCTCGACTGGATCGCCACCCAGCCCGACCTCGACGCTTCCCGGGTCGCGGTCTACGGCGGCAGCTACGGCGGCTACATGGTGCTGGCGAGCCTGGTGCACTTCGGCGACCGGCTGCGCGCCGGCGTCGACATCGTCGGCATCAGCAACTTCGTCACTTTCCTCGAGAATACCCAGGACTACCGGCGCGACCTGCGTCGGGTCGAGTACGGCGACGAGCGCGATCGCGAGATGCGCGCCTTCCTCGAGCGGATCAGTCCCAACCGCAACGCCGGCCGCTTTACCACGCCGCTGTTCGTCGCCCAGGGGCAGAACGACCCGCGGGTGCCGGTAGGCGAATCCGAGCAGATCGTCCGCGAGGTCCGCTCATCCGGCTACGACGTCTGGTACATGAAGGCGCTCAACGAAGGGCACGGCTTCCGCAAGAAGCAGAATAGCGACCTCTACCAGCAGATCGTCGTCATGTTCCTGCGCAAGCACCTGGAAATCGTCTAGCCTGACCTCCTCGCCAGCGCTCGATGCAGAAGACTGGTGAGAAGGTCGGGCTAGCGCCGCATCGACACCGCCGGCAGGAGGCTGCCGGGCTGTCGGATGCGGGAGCCGGAGTTCGCCCCGCCGACCGGCAGCAGGCTGCCGGGCGGGCGGCGGAACAGGTCGGCCGGCAGCGCTGGCGCCGCGGGCGCCGGCTCGGCCGACGGGTCGTCCCCCGGATCCGCGGCGGCCGGCGCGAGCCACCAGCCGGGGAAATGGGCGACCGGAAAGCCGTAAGGCACGGCCGGCGCCGGCCGCGTGGCCTGGCGCGTCTCGCGCGTCTCGCGCTCGAGCTCGGCCCGCGCCAGGAGCTCTACCGTCCGGGCGAGGGCCTCTTCAACCGGGCGCCCAGGGTCGCGGTCGGCGGCCGGCTCGGCGGCTCGCGACTCCGGCCGCACCCACTCGCCGCGGTGCAGGACCAGGCCCGCGCGCCGCATGTGCTCGGCATAGGGAATCCAGCGATCGAGCGCCGCTTCGAAGACGTAGTCGAGGTCGCGCATGCCCGGGGCGAGCCCGTCGAGGTGGGGATCGAGGCTGGCCGCCTCGAGCAGCGCTTCGCGGGATCCGTGGTCGAGGCCCCGGCCGCGCGCCCAGCGCGACAGCTCGAGCCACTCGCGCGCCGTGCCGCCTTCGCTGCGCAGGCGCCGGCGCCACTCGAGGTAGTCGGCGAGCGCCGAGCTCGCGTGGTCGATGCGCGCCACGCTGGCGGCGGGCAGCCGCAGCTCGCCGAACTCCAGCCGGATACGCACGTGCTCGCCCTCGCGCTCGGCGATCACCCCTTCGAAGCTCTCGCCGTTGGTCAGCAGCACGTCGTCCGCGGCCGCCGCTCCGGTCACCAGACCGGCCGCCAGCAGCGCGAGCCCGACCTTCAGTTTCATGACTGCCGCCATGATAGCACCGCCGGGCGGGCGCCGTCTCGCCCCCAGGAAGCTTGCGGTAGAGTGCCCCAGGCATGATCGCGTTTGCGACGATGTTCCTGGGGCTGGTGCTGGGTCTACAGCCGGTCACGGTCGTCGTCGGCCCCGAGGTCGCCGCGGTCGAGCTCCGGCTCGACGGCACCCCCGTCGCGACCCTGACCGGGCCGCCGTGGTCGGCGGAGTGCGATTTCGGCTCCGACCTCGTGCCGCAGGTCCTCGAAGCGGTCGCCCTCGACGACGCCGGCCAGGAGATCGCCCGCGCGCGGCAGCGGATCAACCTCCCCGAGCCGATGGCCGACGCCCGCATCGTGCTCGAACAGGAAGGCGGGCTGACGACCGCGCGAGTGCTCTTCGACAGCGTCTTCCGCTCGCCCCCCGAGCGCGCCACCGTGCGCTTCGACGGCAAGCCGTTCGAGGTCGGGGACGCCCTGCGATTCGAGCTGCCGCCGTTCGACCCCGACCAGATCCACCATCTGAGCGTCGAGCTCGAGTTCCCCGACAACGTCACCAAGCTCGTCGAGACCACCTTCGGCGGCGTCTTCTCCGACCACGTCGGAACTCCCCAGACCGCCGTGCCGGTGGTGGCGAGCCGGGGCCGGCTGCCCCGCAAGGCCGACGAGCTGCGCGGCAGCTTCCTCAAGGACGGCCAGCCGCTCCGCGTGCTCGCGATCGATGCCGGTCCCGCCGAGGTGGTCATCGTGCGCGACCTGTCGGCGCAAGCTCACCTCGACCGGCTGGCGATGGACCTGCGCGACAAGCTGCGCGACCAGTGGCGGTGGGCGGCCAGGTCGCTGCGCACCCTGCAG
>JBFGLX010000037.1:0-16520 GCA_041575955.1 Thermoanaerobaculia bacterium | reverse complement strand
ATGACGATCGTCGCCTCGTCCAACTTCTCCGACGCCTTCACCTGCCCCGACGTCGGCATCTGGCGGTCGACCGACGGCGGCACGACCTTCGTCAAGCAGGACACGGTGGGCGGCTCCGGCATCCCGGCCGGCATCGCCTTCGACCTGGCGGGGGACCCGGCGAGCACCGGCACCCTCTACACCGGGATCACGTTCGCCGCCGTCTGTTCGGGTGGGACCAACGGCATCTACAAGTCGACCGACACCGGGGCCACCTGGACCAAGGTCTCGAGCGCGGCGATGGATGCCTTGATCGTGAGCGGGCCGACCAACAACATCGAGATCGCCGCCGACGGCTCCGACGTCTTCGTCGAGATCATCCAGGGGGGCCGGCCGGTGGGGATCTTCTACTCGGGCGACGGGGGCAGCACCTGGACGGCGATGGACCTTCCGCGCACCCCCGAGGGCTCGCCGCTGCCGATCGGCACCGTCATCCCCGGAACGCCGGTCTTGATCGACACCACGCCGACGCCGCACGGCTTTCCCGGGCTGTCCGAGGAGGTCGAGATCGCCGGCGTCGTCGGCCCGGCGATCAACGGCGTCTGGACCACGAGCGTCGTGAGCCCGACGGTCTTCTCACTTAACGGCAGCTCCGACGCCACCCCCTGGACGCCGGCCACCGGCACCTGGCAGAAGGTCGTCGGCATGAACCCCAAGCTCAAGCCGGACAGCCAGGGGGGCCTCCACGCCGCGGTCCGGGTGGATCCGAATACCGGGACCACGGTCTACCTCGGCGGCGACAGGCAGGACTCGCCCTTCCCCAACTTCCTGGGGGCCCTGGATTTCAGCGGCCGGCTCTTCCGCGGCGACGCGACTGTGGCGGCGACCGGGGCGATCCCCTCGCCGCAGTGGGAGCACCTGACCCACTCGAGCGGCGTGACCGCGATCCCGGGCGGCGGCACCGGCTCGACCAGCGCGCCCCACGCGGACTCGCGCGAGATCGTCTTCGACGCCGGCGGCGATCTCATCGAGGTGGACGACGGCGGCATCTACGCCCGAACCCTGCCGACCTCCAACATCGGCGACTGGCTCTCGCTCAACGGCGACCTCCAGGTGACCGAGATCCACGACATCGCCTGGGACGCGATCTCCAACGTCGCCATCAGCGGCAACCAGGACACCGGCACCACCCAGCAGACGAGCTCGTCTTCGATCGTCTGGGACTCGATCCACACCGGCGACGGCGGCGACGTCCAGGTCGAGGACGTCTTCGTGCCCGGGACCTCCACCCGCTACTCGAGCTTCCAGGACCTGGGCGCCTTCCGGCGCCGCGAGTACGACGCCTCGAACACCCTGCTGAGCGAGGTCTTTCCGACCCTGACCACAATGGGGTCGGAGGCCCTGATGCCGATCTTCCTCACCCCGGTGGAGCTCAACGTCCTCGACCCCCTGCGCCTGGTGATCGGCGCCTGCAACGCGATCTTCGAGTCGTTCGACCGGGGAGACTCGATCATGGAGGTTTCGGGCCTGATCGACAGCGACTGCTCGCCCCCGGTGCAGGCCTTCCCGCAGAACGCCATCGCCTACGGCGGAACCTCGGGCGGGGTGCCCAACCCGGACGTGCTCTACGTCGGCTCCGGGCCGTTGCTCTACCTGCGCACGACCCCCGGGGGCACCCTCACCTTCGTGAGCGCCTATCCCGGCACCGAGACGATCCGCGACGTCGTCCTCGACCCCGCCGACTGGATGACCGCCGCGGTCGTCGAGTCGAACCTCTCGGGCTGCTCTTTTCCCTCGTGCCCGCCCGTCTTCAGCAAGGTCTTTTGGACCGCCGACGCCGGGATCACCTGGCACGACATCACCGGCAACCTGACCGATCCGGGGCTCGAGTCGGCGGCCTACATTCCGGGCTCCCCCGACCGGCTCATGGTCGGCGGCCGCGACGGCGTCTTCGAGCTCACCCTGCCGCCGACCCTGCCCGGCGGGCCGTTCACCTGGGGGGAGATCGGCACCGGGCTGCCCAACGCCCCGGTCTGGGACCTGGAGTACGACGCCGCCGACGACGTGCTGGTGGCCGGCACCCTGGGCCGCGGCGCCTGGCTGCTGCAGGAGAACGGCACCTGCGGCTTCCCCAAGAATCTGGTGGTGCGCCACGAGAACGTGACCTCGCCGACGACCTTCAAGTCGTGCAACACGATGGAGATCGGCCCGTCGCTGATCTCGAACAGCTCCGACACCGAGTTCATCACCGGCCTGAGCTTCAGCTTTCTCAACGGGGTCACCCTGCTCGGCACGGTCGAGGTGCAGCTCGACCCGGGGCTGATCTCGCCCTGAGCGCCCGGCCGGGCGGAACGCCGCGGGTCCGGGTAGCCGCGGCGTTCCGGGCAAAGGCCGGTTAGACTCCGCCCATGCCCTCGGAGGGAGCCCGGCCGCGGGCCGGCCGGTGGCCGTGGCTCAAACGCCTGACCCTGACGACCGCCTCCGCGGCCCTGACCCTGGTCGGATTCGAGGCTCTCCTGGTTTTTCGGGCTTTGCCGCTCGGCGAGGGGCCGTCGAGATACGTCTACGGCTGCTACGAGCCGAGCCAGCCGCGGCGCTACATCCACGCCAAGCTCCGGCAGCTCAAGGTGCGGATCCACCGGCCCGACTTCGAGGCCGACTGCTATTTCCAGGGCTACTCGTGGCGG
The DNA here is from genome assembly GCA_041575955.1 of Thermoanaerobaculia bacterium. Classification (GTDB taxonomy): domain Bacteria; phylum Acidobacteriota; class Thermoanaerobaculia; order Multivoradales; family JAHEKO01; genus JAHEKO01. The sequence goes on along the minus strand of JBFGLX010000037.1, from coordinate 13,854 downwards.
CACCGCTCGGATGGCTTCGGCTGGCGCAATCCGGAGACCTGGGCAGCCGCCGACGTGGTCGTCCTCGGGGACTCGATCGTCTACGGCCACGGCGTCGAGGAGGAGCAGACCGCGACCCATTTCCTGCGCGGGCTGCTCGGACGGACGGTGGTGAACATGGGGATCACCGGCGGCTCGCCGGTGCACTACCTGGCCCATCTTCGCAACTTCGCGCTGCCCCTCGGACCGCGGGCGATCGTCGTCCTGTCCTTCGGCAACGATCTCGCCGACATCGGCAAGAGCCGATCGGCGGGCGAGATCGAGCGCTTCGTGCGCTCGGGCCGGGGTCGGGAGGCGCGGGTCTTCCCGCGCGCCGGTTTGCTCGAGAAGGCGAGGCTGCCGGGTGGCCACGGGACTTCCTGGCTCGACCGCTTCGCGGCCTACCGGCTGCTGGACTTCCGCGTCAGGCTCTGGCGGGCGGGCGGGGCGCTGCCGGTGCGCGGTCTCGGGGACGGTGAATCCCCAGAGGGACGCCCGATCGATCTCGGCCGGCCGGGCGACGAGATCCTCGACCGGATGGAAGAACGGCCGACGGCCGCCTACCTGCGGCGCGCCCTGGGAATGATGGCCGACTCCACCCGCGACGCCGGCGCCGCCCTGGTCGTCGGCCACGTCGGACGGCGGTCCGAGGCCGATTGGCTGCTGCGGCGGTTGCTGGCCGCGACCGCCGCCGAGCGGGGATTCCACTACTTCGACACGCCGGTGCTCGAGGGCGCTCATCGCCTACCGGGCGACGGCCACTTGAGCGAAGAGGGCCACCGTCTGCTCGCCGAGACCTTGGCGGCCTACTTGAACGATCAGGATCTCCTGTAGACCCCTCAGCCGGGTTGGGGAGCCTGGCCGCTGTAGTACGCTGACCGCAGTGACCCGGCTGCCTCCTTCGCTGGAGGGTTTCGTACGGCCCCGGCGCTCGTTCGTCCCCGCCTACCTCGAGACCTACGAGTCGGGCGCGCTGCGCGAGAAGGTAGACGAGGCGCTCGAGGCGTTGCGCTCGTGCCGCGTCTGCCCGCGCGATTGCGACGTCGATCGTCTGGCGGACGAGCGCGCGCTCTGCAAGACGGGGCGGCACGCGAAAGTGTCGAGCGTCTTCCCGCACTTCGGCGAAGAGGACTGCTTGCGCGGCTGGAACGGCTCGGGCACGATCTTCTTTTCCGACTGCAACCTGCGCTGTGTGTTCTGCCAGAACTTCGACATCTCCTGGCAAGGGGGCGGCGCCGAGCTGGGACCGCGGCAGATCGCCTCCCAGATGCTGGCGCTTCAGGAGCGCGGCTGCCACAACATCAACTTCGTCACCCCCGAGCACGTGGTGCCGCAGGTGCTCGAGGCGGTCTACGAGGCCATCCCGATGGGGCTCCGGCTGCCGATCGTGTACAACACCGGCGCTTACGACTCGCTGCACTCGATCGAGCTCCTCGACGGCGTGGTCGACGTCTACATGCCCGACTTCAAGTTCTGGGACGCCGCCACCGCCAAGCGCCTGGTGCTCGCGCCGGGCTACCCCGAGCACGCCCGCGAAGCGATCCGGGCGATGCACGGGCAGGTGGGGGAGCTCACGGTCGACGAAGACGGACTGGCGCTGCGCGGCGTCCTGGTGCGGCACCTGGTGATGCCCAACGGCCTCGCCGGGACCCGGGAGATCATGCGCTTCCTCGCCGGCGAGATCTCGCTCGATACCTACGTCAACGTCATGGATCAGTACGCCCCGGCCGGTCAGGTGCTCGAGCGCCCGGAGATGTACGCCGAGGTCAACTCCCGCGTCGGCTCGCGCCAGCTCGCGGACGCCGTCCGCGTCACGCGCGAAGCGGGCCTCTATCGGCTCGACTCGCGCTGGCGTCCGATGCCGGCGCTCGGTCGCGCGATCTAGTCGAAGCGCTCGCCCGAGTTGACGGTTTTCCGTACAAAGTGTATGGTTTTCCATATGAAGACCACGCTCAACATCGACCAGGGCGTGATGACCCGACTCAAGGAGGAAGCCGCCCGTCAGGGCAAGACCATGTCGGAGCTCGTCGAGACGGCGCTGCGGCGGCTGCTCCAGGCGCCGCGCGAGCGGACGCCTCTGCCCGAGCTGCCGCGCTTCCGGAGCGGCGGTCATCGCGTGGACATCGCCGACCGGGAGGCGCTCTATCAGGCCATGGAAGGCCGGTAGCTGACCCGTAGGCGCCGTGTTCGTCGTCGACACCAACGTCCTGGTCTACGCGGCGGACGAAGACGCGCCGGAGTTCGGCCGCTGCCGCGAGCTGCTCGAGGAGTGGCGCCGGCAGGCTGGCGCCTGGTACACGACCTGGGGCATCCTCTACGAGTTCGTGCGGGTGACCACCCATCCGCGGGTGATGCAGCGTCCCTGGACGATCCGCGACGCGTGGAGCTTCGTGGCCTCGTTGCTCGCCTCTCCGGGCCTGGGCCTCCTCGGAGAGACCGATCGGCATCCGACGGTTCTCGGCGAAGCGGCGCTGGCGCTCCCCGACCTCGCCGGCAATCTGATCCACGAGCTGCACACCGCGATCCTCATGCGCGAGCACGGCATCAAGGTCATCTACACGCGCGACACCGATTTCCACCGCTTTCCCTTCGTGGAGCCGATCGATCCGTTGCGGCCGAAAGCCTCGTGACGCTTGCCGACGTTCTCGCCGAGCTCGACATCGAGGCTCGCGGCGCTGGATCGGCGCGCCGGTAGACTGCCCCGAGTGGCCGGCGAGCGAACAGCGGGACGTGCAGGCGAGCGCCGGCGCTGGCGACTCGTCGTCGGAGCGCTCGTCGGTCTCGCGGCGCTCTTCGGACTCGGCTTCGCGTACCTGTTCAGCGGCCCGGAGAACGTCTGCGCCGAGGCGCCACCGGCCGCGGATCCCGAGCTTCGCTGCGTCCTTCTGGTCGCCGCGCCGGCCGAGGCCGTGTGGGAGGCGTTCACCCGCACCGGCGAGCCGCGGGCCTTCTACTTCGACGCCGTGCTCGAAGCGGAGATGCGGCCCGGCGGTCGCTGGCGCTTCGTCACCGACGACCGCGAGCGGCTCCTGGCCGGCGGCGAGATCGTCGAGCTCGAGCCGCCGCGGCGCTTTCAGCAGACCTTCGAGGCGGCCGATCTCGACGACCCGCCGAGCCGCGTCACGGTCGAGATCGAGCCCTTCGCCGGCGGCTGCCGGGTGACCCTCGTCCACGACCGCTTCCCGCGCATGACCACCACCTACAGGCGATTCCGGCGCGCCCACCCGCTGGCGCTCGGCGCTCTCAAGTCGCTCCTGGAGAACGGCGAGCTGCCGCTCCGCGCCCGGCTCTATACGGCGATCTTCAAGCCGGGGATGAAGCTCTTCACCGTGCGCGCCGAACCGTTCTCCTGAGCGGCGAGGCCGCGGCAGCCTGCACCCGGCCGGCCCTCAGGCCGATCTCGCGGTCACCATCCGCCAGCCGCCGAACAGCACCAGCAGCAGGGCGAGCGCGCAGACGATCGCCGGGCCGCTCGGGAAGTCCCACTGGAACGAGGCGAAAAGCCCCAGGGCGCTCGCCACCACGCTGGTCGCCGACGCGAGGACGATCCGGACCCCCCAGCGCGTGCTCGACAGGAGCGCGATGATCGCCGGCGCGACCAGGTACGAGAAGACCATGAGCACGCCGGCCAGCGCCACCGACAGGGTGATCACGACCGCGAACGAGGCGTAGAACAGGAAGTCCCAGAGCCGTACGCTCATGCCTTCGCGGTAGGCCTGCTCGGGGTGCTCCGAGATGAGCATGAAGCGGCGCCGGAAGAGGTAGTGGAAGACGCCGATGAGGGCGTAGATCACGAGCAGGTTGAGCACTCGCGGCCAGGTCACCCAGAGGATCGCTCCGGCCAGCACGTCCTTGATCTGCTCGGCTCCCTCGGGCGCCCGGTCGGCGACCAGGATCGCGGCGGCCGAGGCGATCACGAAGGTGATGCCGATGATCGCCTCCTGCGGGACGCGCCCCTCGCGGGTGCGGGTCAGGCTGAAGATGGCCGCGCCGATCAGGGCGAAGACCAGCGAATAGACGTACGAGGTCATCGTGCCGGGATGGCTGCCGGCGACCGCCAGCGCCACCACCGAGCCGAGGGCCGCGATCTGGGCCAGGGCCAGGTCGACGAAGATCACCTCGCGCAGCAGGACGTGCAGGCCCAGGTAGGCGTGCATCGCCGCCAGGACGAGGCAGGCAGCGAACGGCGCGGCCATGAATTCGAGTGCTTCCATCGCTCGGTGCTCCTCAGGAATCGAAGGCGCGCTTCAGATCTCGGATCCAGCTGTCGACGAGCTCGAAGTAGCCGTCGGCGGTGACCTCCATCGGGCTCAGGGCGACGATCACCGGCGTCGCGCCGGAGCGCTCGGCGATGGTCTCGACCTGGCTGCGGCTGAAGTAGTTGGCGGCCATCAGCACCTCGACTCCCTCGGACTCGATCTTGTCGAGCAGCTCGAAGACGTGCCTCGCCGACGGCGGGATGCCCGGCTTGCGCTCGACGAAATCGACCACTCGCAGGCCGAACAGGTCGGTGAAGTAGATCCAGTTGTCGTGGTAGGTGACGATCTTGCGGCCGCGGAACGGCAGCGCCGCGCCCAGCCAGCCGCCGAGAGAATCGATCAGCTTCCGACCCTGGAATTCCCGGGTCCGCAGGAAGTCGATCAACTTGCCCTGCCGCGCCAGTGGCTCGAGCGTCTCGGCGCCGAGCAGACCGACCAGCTCGGTGCCGTAGAGCGATTCGTCGATGCGCCGGGTGAAGGCCGCGAGATTGGCGGCGAAGACCGGCGCGCCGGCGGGGTCGACGCGCTGCAACCCGGCCGCGATGTTGGCGGCGATGACCTTGGCGTTGATCGGGCTGGTGTGGATGTGGGGGTTGCCGTAGATGTGAACGTCGCCCGCCTCCCGGCTGGCCGACGCCGGGACGTTGAGCATGGTGACCCCGGCGCTGGCGCTGACGAACCCGGGCTCGCCGTCGCGGATCGAGCGGTTGCCCGACTTGTCGACCAGGGTCGGCGCCCAGAGCTCGAGGTCGAGCCCGGTGGTGACGAACAGGTCGGCGCTCCTGAGCATCAGGGCGAACGACGGCTTTGGCTTGACGAAGTGGGCGTCCTCGTCGCCGCGCGAGATCGCCTGGGCGGCGACCCGATCGCCGCCGACGTACTGGGCGATCGCGGCGTAGACCGGCAGGGTGGTCACGACCTGGACCCGGGTGGCGCCGCTCTCGGCGCGCGCGGGCGCCGGCCCGGCGGGCAGCGCGCAGACCGCGGCCAGGGCCACGACCAGCGCCGGAATCGAGATCGGGTGCTTCACGGCTCTGTTTCTCATGTTCGGCTCAGTAGCTTTCGTGCTTGTGGGGACCGGCGGCCCAGGTCAGCTGCAGGGTGAACCGATCTTCGCTCTGGCCCTCGGGGCCGAGCTCGAACAGGCCGTACTCGGCCCGCAGCCGCACGTACTCGCTCTGCCACCAGGTGAGGTAGGGAACGACGGCCTGATCGTAGGTCCCGGCGCCGGCGAAGCTCTCGACGCGGTCGTATCGAACGCCGGCGTAGAGGTTGCGGGCGAGCAGCCCCTCGAGATAGGTGTAGCCGCCGCTGGCCGTCTGCGCCCGGCCGGACGGGTCGTCGCGCTGCGCCCGCAGGAGCTCCAGCCGCCAGGTGACCTCCCGGTACTTGGCCCGTGCCGGCGGCCGCCAGTTGAGGGTGAAGTCGGTGCCGTAGATCTCGCTGTCGCCGCCGGCCGCGTTCTTGCCCGCGATGCCCGACAGCCCCCACTCGAAGTAGGCCGCGTCCGACAGGTGCCAGAAGTTCTTGACCCGGCCGAGGACGGAGAGGTCCTGGAACTCCTCGCCGGCGAAGGCGGTCTCGTTCTCGCCGTCGGTGATCTCGAGGGTGAGCTCGTTCGCGGTCGCCCACGGCCGCGGCAGCAGCCAGGTGAGCGACACGCCGGTCTGCCCCAGGCCCTCGTCGCCGAAGTACGCCTGGTAGGCGAGCGGGTAGTCGCTCTGCGGCAGCGCGTGCAGGTGCTGCCGGTTGAGCGCTCCGAAGCGCTGGCGGAACTTGCCGGCCAGGAGCTCGAGCCCGCCCGGCAGCGAGCTGTAGGCGACGTAGCCCTCCTCGATCTCGACGCCCTCGTCCCCGAGCGCCAGGGTGAGCCGCATCTTCGAGAACGGGTCGAGCGCCGACTGGACGTCGAGCTCGAACTCCTGGGCGTCGAACTCTTCCCGCGCGTCGCTGGCGCCGCGGCCGACGACGATCCCGGTGGCCGAGATCTCGGGGTTCAGGAGGCTCAGGTTGCGCTCCCTGCCGACCGCGGCCGCGGCGGGCGCCGGCGGGGCCACGACGGGAGGGTCGCCGCCCGCGGCTTCTCGAGCCGCCGCCCGCAGCTCCGCGAGCTCGTCGTCGCTGGCGGTCTCGGCCGCCGGCGGAGCCGACGCTCGCGCTTCGAGCTCCGCCAGGCGCTTCTCGAGCCGCCCGATTCGCGCCTCGTAGTCGGCGCGCAGGGCGGCGATCTCGGTCTCGAGAGCGGCGACGGGATCGGTCTCGGCGGCTCGCGCCGGCGCCAGCGCCGGCAGGACGGCGAGAACCGCCGCCGCCACGGCGCCTCGCCAGGGTATCGTCGATGGAAGTCTGGAATCACCGATCATCGGATCATCTCCGGGGTTCGTTTCCGAGTTCGTATCTTGGGCCACAGCTGTCGTCGCCCTCGCGCGCGGCGAGGTCGCGTCCATTTGCGCCCGCGGGCGCGCTCCGGTCTCCGGAGCTCGGTCGCGTCAGGCGACGGGCGGGGCCCGGGGAGATCGGTAGGCGGGCAGCTCGAGCGGCCGGCGCGCGGTCATCTCGGGGGAGCGGCGGCGGGGTCGCTCCTTCGGCTTGGCTACGCAGCCGGGGTCGGTGGCGCGCGCCACCTCTCTCTTGTCCAGCAGACAGCCCGGGCAGTGCAGCTCGACGATGCCCGACAGCGCCTCGAGGTGGAGCCCGGGGTCGGGCAGCTCGTGGCCGGTGACGGCGACCTCTTGGTTGGGGCCGGACGATCCGAGCCCGCTGTCGCCGTGCGCCACGGTCGAGAGCACCGGCAGGACCACGGCGGCCGCGGCCACCAGGGCCGTTGGCAAGCGTCCCTTCACAGCCGCAGTCTACCCGATTCGCGCCGATCGACCGACGGGCAGACGCTCTCGCGCGACTCCTATTGGTGCCGGAAGTGCTCCCGAATGAACTCGATCCGCGCCGCGAGCGGCGCCGACCGATCGGCCGCGTTCAGCACCTTCTCGAGTCGGCCCCGCAGGCCGCGCCGGTTGGCGATCTGGATGTTGAGCCCCGGCCGGGCGTTGAGCTCGAGGATCAGCGGGCCGTGGTCGCGATCGAGCACCACGTCGACGCCGACGTAGCCGAGCCCGGTGATCTCGCACGCCCGCCCGGCGAGCTCGAGGATGTTGTCCCAGCCGGGGATGACCAGGCCCTCGACCGGGTTGCCGGTGTCGGGGTGCTCGGCGACCGCGTCGGTCCCCTGGACTCCGCCCACGGTCTCGCCCGTCGCCAGGTCGACGCCCACCCCGATCGCGCCCTGGTGCAGGTTGGCCTTGCCGTCGGACTGGCGGGTCGGCAGCCGCAGCATCGCCATCACCGGATAGCCGAGAAAGACGATCACCCGGATGTCCGGCACCCCCTGATAGCTGACGCGGTCGAAGACCGGATCGCACTGGACGCAGTACTCGATCATCACCCGGTCGTGGTGGCCGCCGAGGCTGTAGAGCCCGCTGAGGGCGCTCGAGACGTGGTGCTCGACCTCGCTGGGGTCGATCCAGTCGCCGCTCGCCTTGCGGTAGAGCTGGGCGCGCCGGCCGGTGATGACGAGAATGCCGTTGCCGCCGCTGCCGCGCGCCGGCTTGAGGACGAAGCGCTCCCGGTCGGCGACGATGCGGTGCAGGTCGCGGATGTCGTGCTGGGTCGCGATCACGCCGTAGAGCTCCGGCACCGACATCCCGGCGGCGATCGCCAGCTCCTTGGTCAGCAGCTTGTCGTCCACCAGCGGGTAGCGCCGCCGCTCGTTGTGCCGCCCGATGTACTCGCTATTGCGGCGGTTGAGGCCGAGGACGCCGCGCTCGTTGAGGGTGCGCCGCAAGCTCAGCATCAGCGCTCCGCCAGCACCCGAAAGCGGCGCAGCTCGAGCAGCCGGTAGCCGCTGTAGCGACCCAGGAGCAGCGTGGCGGCGAGGACCACCAGCAGCAGCTCGGGGAAGACGAAGACCAGGTGCTGGACGTGATCGAGGCTCATCACCAGGTAGGCGATCGCGGCCACCAGCAGGGTGCCCGTGCCCTCCCGCACCGCCTCGACGGCGCCGCGCTCCTCCCAGACGATCGACATGTGCTCGATCGCCATGGTCATGATGACCAGCGGAAAGAGCGCGACCGAGAGGCCGAGCTCGAGCTCCAGCCGGTTGCTCAGAATGCTGACCGCCGCCAGGATCAGGACCACGGTGATCAGGACCGCCGCCAGCCTCGGCACCAGCAGCAGGCGCAGCCGCTCGAGGTAGAAGCGCACCGCCAGCCCTATCGCCACCACCACCACGAACAGCGTCAGGCCTCCCAGCAGCCGGGTCTCGCGGAAGGTGAGGGCGATCAGCACCGGCATGAACGTTCCGAAGGTGCGGATGCCGACCACGTTGCGCAGAACGACCATGAAGAAGGCGCCGATCGGCACCAGCAGCAGGATGCTGAAGACCGCCTGGGTCTGGATCGGCAGGCCGAGCAGGGAGAACTCGACCACCCGCGACCCGACCAGGTCGACCCGCCGCTCGGCGATCTCGAGGGCCGGGGCGTAGCTCCCCCAGACCGAGATCTGGACCTCGGGGTTCGACGCCCCCTGCATCGCGATCAGCGGCCGGTCGCCGCGCCACCAGATGAAGAAGTCGTCGGGCAGACCGGTCTCGCCGCTCTCGGGGTCGAAGTGGACCCAGCGCTTGCCGTCGTGGACCTCCAGCCAGGGGGTGAACACCGCGTAGCGCTGCCGGTCCTCGAGCTCGAGGCCGAACGCGACCCGCGCCGGGATCGACGCGACCGCCAGCAGCGTCTCGGCGAGCCGGGCCTTGCCGCCCGGCGAGCGGCTGTCGCTCAGCAGCAGGTCGATGTTCTCGCCCGGCGTCGGGTCGTTCAGGCGGCGCAGCAGCTCGGCGGCGAAGCTGGCCGCGTCGGCGGAGTGGCTGCGAACCTCCGAGACCACCGTGATCGCCGCCGTCTTGAAGGGCTCCTCGAGCTCGGGATCGGCGGCCGCCGGCGCCGCTCCGGAGTCGACGCCGCGCTGCCCGTCGGCGGTCACCTGGATCCGGTAGTAGAGCGACTGACGACCTTCGGCCTGGCGGATCGCCCATTCGGCCTCGCGGAAATCGCGACCCTCCCGGGCGGTCAGGCCGTAGCCGCGAGAGACGAAGTGCTCGTCCAGGATGGTGTAGCGCGGCGGGTTCCTGGGGATCTGCAGCGTCGCCTTGAGCGGCCCGGTGCGCGAGTCGACCGTGAAGCGCACCTGCAGGGTCCACAGCTCGACCTCCTCCGCCGGCGCCATCGGGAATCCGAGGCCGAGGGTCTTGTAGAGGAACAGGCCGAGGCCGAGGAGGGTCAGCAACGCCGCCAGCAGGTAGAGGTGAAGCTGCCTCAACGCGACCTCTTCTCGTCATCGCACTCGGGCCTGCTGGTCAGCGTCGCGTCCGGATCGACCAGGGCGATGCCGGCCAGGGCGCGGCGGCCGAGCAGCAGCGGGTAGAGGAACTCGCTGCGGTCGATGAGGCTCACTTCGATGTTCCGGTAGTGGTCGCCGAGGCAGACCGGCAGGACGACCACCGGGCGCAGCTGGAAGCTGCCGTCGTGCTGCTTGATGCGGACCTCCCGAACCAGCTTCTTCTTGAGCGTGATTGCCGCGCCCGAGCCCGGGTCGGTGACGTCGAACTCCACGAATCGCTCGCCGGTGGACTTGCGCCGCAGCCGACGGATGCCGCTGGCGTCGAGCGACGAGGTCTCGGCGCCGGTGTCGAGCTTGGCCTTGAGCTCGATGCCGTGAGCCCCGACGATCACCTTCTCGACCCATCCGAAGAGATCCTTGTTGGCCGCCGCGGCCGAGGTCCCGAAGGACGTCCAGAGGAGCGCCAGGGCGGTCGCGACCGTCAGGACGGGCCGCTCTAAGGGCGGACGCACGCCGCTTTGCCGGGGGAGTCCTCTCATGGCCACGAGTCGAGACAGTATACGGTGATAGGCTCTCGCTCCCACCTACTTCCGAAGGAGTCCCATGACCAATCTGCGTACATATCGTCTTCTGCCGGCTGTTCTCGCGCTCGCGGCGCTCGCGCTCGCGCCGGTCCTGGTCCACGCCCAGGCGGACCCGGCCCCAGCCGAGCTCTCGGAGGAGCAAAAGATCCTCTACGCCATCGGCTTCGTCGTGGCCAACAACCTGACGCCACTCGGCCTGAACGAGGCGGAGCTCGACTGGGTCACGCGCGGCATCGCCGACGCCGCGCTGGGTCGCGACGCCCGGGTCGATCTGCAGGAGGAGGGGCCCAAGATCCAGGGCTTCGCCCAGAAGCGCCTGCAGGCCAGCGCCGCAGCCGAGAAAGCGGCCGGCCAGGAGTACCTGGACCGGGAGGCCGCGAAGGAAGGCGCCCGGAAGCTCGATTCGGGTCTCATCTTGACCGAGATGACGCCCGGCACCGGCGACTCGCCGACGGCCGAGAGCCAGGTGACCGTCCATTACCACGGCACGCTCCGCGACGGCTCCGTCTTCGACAGCTCGGTCGAGCGCGGCCAGCCGGCGACGTTCGGTCTGAACCAGGTCATCTCCTGCTGGACCGAAGGGGTCCAGCTCATGAAGGTCGGCGGCAAGAGCCGTCTGGTCTGCCCGTCGGACATCGCCTACGGCGACGCGGGGAGGCCGGGGATTCCGCCGGGCGCGGTGCTCACGTTCGAAGTCGAGCTGCTCGACATCGCCGCCGCGCCCGAGCCGGCGCCGACCGAAGACCAGTAAGGCCAGGCCGGCCGCCGAGCCGGCCCTTCGGGTGAGCCGCCGCTACCCGTTCGGGTGTTTGTGGGCGGGCTGGCGGGGCACGAGAATGCTCTCGTGCGGACCCCTCTCTGGCTGCTCGGGGCGCTGGCCGCGCCGGCCCTGGCGCTGGCCTCGGGCTACGCGGTGCCGGAGCAGGGCGCCAAGGCCTCCGGGCTCGCCGGGGCCTGGCTGGCGCGCGCCGACGACGCCGCCGCCAACTGGTACAACCCGGCGGCGCTCGTCTGGCTCGAGGAGAGCGAGGTCCAGTTCGGCACCAATCTCCTGTTCGTCGGCGACATGGATCTCCGGCAGTCTCACAGGGTGATTCCGGAGACGATCGGCGGGCTGCCGGTCCTGTTCGACGAGCCGATTCCCGCGACCTACGGGCTCGCGGACAGCGTCGAGACCCCCGTCCACCTCTACCTGAGCCGGCGGGTCAACGACCGGGTCGCCTGGGGCATCGGCATCAACAATCCGTTCGGCCTGGTCAGCGACTGGCGCGACCGGCCGGTGACCTTCGCGGCGGCGAGGTCGGAGCTGCTGACGGTGATGGTCAACCCCAACGTCGCCTTCCGGGTGGGCCGGGACTGGTCGGTCGCCGTCGGCATCGACTACGTCCAGGCGGAGCTGACCGAGTTCTCGGCGGAGATCGTCGCCTTCCAGCCCGTCTTCACCCCGGAGGGCCCGGCCCTGGAGGTGCTCGAGCTGGGTCGCCGGGACCTCACCGGCGAGGGCGACGACCTGAGCTGGAATCTGGCCGTGCACCGCCGCGGCGACCCGTGGTCTTTCGGCCTGACCTACCGCGCCGAGCTGGCGCCTTCGCTCGAAGGCGAGCTGCGCTTCAGCAACCCGCTCCTGCCCGCCGCCACGGGACGCGGCAGCCTGCACCTGCCGGCGCGGGCCGCCACCGGCGTGGCGTGGGACGGCGGCGGCGAGTGGGCGTGCGAGCTCGACGTCGAATGGACCGATTGGTCGGTCTTCGACGAGCTGCGGATCGCCTTCGACAGCCCGCTGGTTCCCGACATCGCGCAGCGCGAGGACTGGAGCGATGCCCTGGCCTACCGGCTCGGGATCGCTCGGCGCTGGGCGACCCGGCACGAAGGGCGGGCCGGGATCGTGTTCGACGAAGCGCCCGGCCCGCCCGACACCCTGCGGCCGACGATCCCCGACACCGACCGCACGGGCGTGACCCTGGGGTATGGCTTTACCGGCGCGCGCTGGAGCGTCGACGCCTACTACATGGCGCTCTTCTTCGCCGCCACCCGGGCCGTCCCCGGCGAAGAGGGGGTGATCGGCGGCGAGTACGAGGGCTTCGGCAACATCTTCGGCCTCACCGTGAGCAGGCGCTTCTAACCCCGGGCGGTGACCCGGTCCCAGTCAGGTTCCGGCGAGGCGGGTCCGGGCGGCGGCGTCCCTCTCTCCCCGCGAGGGAGAGAGAGGGATCGAGGGTGAGAGGGGCGATCCGATCACCTACCCGATCTCTTTCCTGAACAGACGGGTCGCCACGCCGAGGGTGACCGCGAAGAACAGCAGCAGCGCCGCCGCCTCGGGCAGGTGGTCGGCGATGCCGGCGCCGCGCAGCAGGATGCCGCGGGTCATGCGCGCGTAGTGGGTCAGCGGCAATAGCTCGCCCAACCACTGCGCCGGCCGGGGCATGGCGTCGAACGGGAACATGAATCCCGACAGCAGCACCGACGGCAGGAAGAAGAAGAACGACAGCTGGGTGGCCTGCAGCTGGTTGACCGTCACCGAGGAGATCACCAGCCCGAGGGTCAGGTTGGCGGCGATGAACAGGAACGACGCGAGCGCCAGATCGATCAGCGATCCCCGCACCGGCACCCGGAAGAGCAGCAGGCCGGTCAGCAGGACGATGAGGATCTGCGCGAAGCCGATGGCGACGTAGGGGGCGATCTTGCCGACCATCAGCTCGAACCGGTGCACCGGCGTGCCGATCAGGAACTCGAAGGTCCCGCGCTCGCGCTCGCGCACGATCGACAGCGCGGTCATCAGGATCATGGTGGTGGTCAGGATCACGCCCAGGAGCGCGGGCACCACGAAGACCGGCGTGCGGAGCTCGGGATTGAAGTAGGTGAGCACCGAGAACCGCCAGGGCCGCACCCGGACCAGGTCGGGCCGCACCGAGTATCGGATCCCCGGGCGCGCCGCCGCCCCGCCGGCGCCGGCCACGAGCGCCTCGCCGCGCCGGTTGAGGTGCGCCTCGAAGCCGCGGGTCGAAGCCTGGACGGCGCGCGCGAGCGTCGGGTCGGTGGCGTCGACCAGGAACGAGACCTCGGCGCCGCGCCCGCGATAGTAGTGGCGGGCGAAGTCGGCCGGGATCAGCACGACGACGCTCACGTCGCCCTCGCCGAGCAGGCGCCGGGCCTCGTCCTCGGTGGCCGGCCGGGCGACGACGTCGAACGTCTGGGTGGCCTCGAGCTCGCCGATCAGGGTACGCGAGATGGCGCTGTTGGAGAAGTCGACCACCGCCGTCTCGGCGTGCCGGATGTCCTGGTTGATGGCGTAGCCGAAGAGCGCCAGCTGGACGATCGGCACGCCGACGATGAAGCCCGAGGTGAGCGGGTCGCGCATCAGCTGACGCAGCTCCTTGCGCGCGATCGCCAGCGCCCGGCGCAGCGGCGCCGGCAGTGCCGGCAGTGCCGGCAGGGAAGGCAGGGCCCGTAGAGCCCGGAGAGCCTTCATGCCGCCGTCTCCACGAGCCGCTCGCCGAGGCCGAGGGCGACGAACACGTCCTCGAGGTTCGGGTCCGCGGCGTGGGCGTCGGGGCGCGCGAGACCCGCTGCGCGCAGGTGGTCGAGCAGCTCCGGCGCCGCCTTTT
>JBFGLX010000036.1:0-16689 GCA_041575955.1 Thermoanaerobaculia bacterium | reverse complement strand
TCACCGACTGGGCGCAGGGCAAGCGCACCGAGATCGACGAGGAGACCATCGGCCGCTATCTCTACACCTCCGGGCAGTCGGATCCAGACCTGCTGATCCGGACCTCGGGCGAGATGCGGGTCAGCAACTTCCTCCTCTGGCAGATCGCCTATACCGAGATCTGGGTGACGCCCACGTTCTGGCCCGACTTTCGCCGCGGCGAGCTCTTCCGGGCGATCATCGACTATCAGTCGCGCGAGCGAAGGTTCGGCGACGTCGAGGGCGCCCGGGCGCTCGCGACGATGCGCGAACAAGAGTCGCGGTGATCCCCGAGGCCGGCCGCTCCTTCCTCGTGAGCGAATCGATGACGAGGGTGCTGACCGCCGCGCTGGCGGTGCCGTTGGCGCTCGCGGCCGTTTTTCTGCTGCCGGCGCACTGGTTCTTCGTGCTGCTGCTGGTGATCGTCGAGATCCAGGTCTTCGAGTTCGTCCGCGTGTCGCGATCCTGGGCGCCGCACGCGCCGCTCGAGGCGCTCCTGGCCCTGGTGCCGCCGACCGCACTGCTGCTGAGCCCCGGAGCGCTGTGGCCGTCGCCGACCCACGTCCCCTGGGAGTACCTGCTGGTCGTCCAGATGCTGCTCTCGGTCGGGGTGGGCTCGCTGGTGCTGCTCGGCCGGACGCCGGTCGACGAAGCGATGGGAGCGCTCGGCGTGCTCTGCTTCGGCATGGTCTATTTCGCCCTGCCGGTGGCCGCCCTCTCGCGCCTCCAGAGGCTCGATCCGTGGGTGCTGGTGCTGCTCTTCGGAGTCATCTGGATCGGCGACACCGCCGCCTACACCGTCGGCCGCGCCTGGGGGAGAACGAAGCTCGCGCCGATCGTCAGTCCCAACAAGACCTGGGAGGGGGCGGTGGCCGGGGCGTTCGCGGCGCTCCTGGTGGGCGGCGCCTGGAGCGTCCTCCGGCTCGGCCACCTGAGCTGGGCGGTGGTGCTGGTGGCGCTGCTCACCGCCATCGGCGGTCAGCTCGGCGACCTGGTGGAGTCGATGTTCAAGCGCGGCGCCGGCATTAAGGACTCCGGGACCCTGCTCCCGGGCCATGGCGGCATGCTCGACCGGATGGACGCGCTGATGTTCGGCGCGCCCGTGATGCTCATCTCGCTGTGGGCGTTCGGCTACGGCCTCGTCGTTCCATGAATCGGCGGGCGCCGGGCGAGCGACAGCGGCTGGCGGTCCTGGGAAGCACCGGCTCGATCGGTAGGAGCACGCTGGAGGTGGTGCGCCACCATCGCGATCGCCTCGGCGTCACCGCGCTCGGGGCGTTCGGCAGCGACCTCGAGCTGCTGGCGGCGCAGGTCGCGGAGTTCGAGCCGCGGCTGGTCGCCCTGCACGACCCCGCCGCGGCGCGCGAGCTGAGCTCCCGGGTCGGCGCTGGGGTCGAGGTGATCGGAGGAGCGGAGGCGCTGTCGGCCGCGGCGGTGCATCCCGACGTCGACCGGGTGGTGGCGGCGATCGTCGGCGCGGCCGGCCTGGCGCCGGTCCACGCCGCCCTCGCCGCCGGTCGCGACGTCGCGCTGGCCAACAAGGAGGCGCTGGTCGTCGCCGGCGGGCTGCTGCGCGGCGCGGCCGCGGCCAGCGGGGCGAGCATCCTGCCGATCGACAGCGAGCACGCGGCGCTGCACCAGGCGCTGCGCTGCGGCGATGCCGGCGAGGTGCGGCGGCTGGTGCTGACCGCATCGGGCGGGCCGTTCCTGGAGCGCGACGCCGCCACCTGGAGCGGCATCGAGCCCGCCGAGGCCGTGCGCCATCCGAACTGGAGCATGGGAGCCAAGATCAGCGTCGACTCCGCGACCCTGATGAACAAGGGACTCGAGCTGATCGAAGCGCACCACCTGTTCGAGCTGCCCGGCGACCGGATCGAGGTCGTCGTCCACCCGCAGTCGGTCATCCACTCGATGGTCGAGTATTGCGACGGGTCGTGGATCGCGCAGCTGGCGGTCAACGACATGGTGCTGCCGATTCAGTACGCGCTCGCCTACCCGGAGCGCTGGCACAACCGCTTCCCGCGCCTCGAGCCCGCGGCTCTCGGCACCCTGGAGTTCAAGGGCGTGCCGTCCCAGCTGGCGCGAGCGGTCGAGCTGGCGCGCGCCGCGCTGGCGGCCGGCGGCAGCGCGCCGGCGGTTCTCAACGCCGCCAACGAGGTCGCGGTGTGCGCCTTTCTGGCCGAGAAGATCCCCTTTCCGCGGATCGTGGAGCTGGTGGACGAGGTTCTCGACGCCCACCAGCCCGAGGCGATCGAGAGCCTCGAGCAGGCGCTGGGGTGGGATCGCTGGGCGCGGCTCCGGGCCGAAGAGTCGCTCGGGACCGGCTGAGGACGAAACCGGCGTCCGGCCGATCGCGTACTCTGGGGAGCCCGGGCCGGATCGGGTCTTGCAAGGCCCTGCGGAGCCCGCGGCCGATCGGCTAGGATAATGGACCTGCCGGGACGAACCGAATTCGGGGTACGGATATGCTCAACCTGCTCAGCAACACAGCCGCTTTCATCTTCGCGCTCGGCATCATCATCTTCGTTCACGAGGCCGGGCACCTGGTCGCCGCGAAGTTCTTCGACGTGCGCATCCTCGCCTTCTCGCTCGGTTTCGGCAAGCGGTTGTGGGGATTCCGCCGCGGCGAGACCGACTATCGCGTCTCGCTGGTGCCGCTCGGCGGCTACGTCCAGCTCGGTGGCGAGGACCCCGGCGAGGTCAGCGACGATCCCCGCGAGTTCCTGAACAAACCCCGCTGGCAGCGGGTGATCGTCTACCTGGCGGGCCCGGCGATGAACGTCGTTTTGGCCGTCCTGCTGGTGGCGGTGGTCTTCATGGTCGGGATCGAGGTCGTCGGCGCCTCGGACGCGCCTTCGGTCGTCGGCACGGTCGTCGAGGGCTCGCCGGCCGAAGCCGCCGGGCTTCGGCCCGGCGATGTCATCACCTCGCTCGGTGACCGGGAGGTGAGCCGCTGGGAAGAGGTCCGCTTCGAGTTCCTGACCTCGCCCGAGGTTCCGATCGAGGTCGGCTACGAGCGCTCGGGCAGCGCCTATTCGACCATCGTGACGCCGGTCAAGGTGCCCAAGTACGAGATCGGCGACGCCGGGGTCTTCCCCGAGATGCTGCCGCGCATCCTGGCGCTGGTCAAGGGCTCGCCGGCCGAGGCGGCGGGCTTCGAGCGCGGCGACGAGGTGCACAAGGTCGACGGGCTGCCGGTGGCCGGCACCGACGAGTTCGTCGCCTACGTGTCGGAGCGTCCGGGCACGCCGCTCGAGGTGGAGGTGCAGCGCGGCAGCCGGCTGCTGACCCTGACGGTGGTGCCGGAAGATCAGGACGGAGTGGGGCGGATCGGCGTCAACATCGGCGAGGTCGCCTACGAGCGCTACGGCCCGATCGACGCGGTGGTGCAGAGCGTCCTGTTCAACCTCCAGATCACCCAGCGGACCTTCCAGGTGCTGGGCAAGATCGTCACCGGCCAGCTGGCCGCCAAGAGCGCGCTCTCCGGCCCGATCGATATCGCCGCGATGAGCGGCGCCGCCGTCCGCAGCGGCTTCAGGAATCTGCTCTACCTGATGGGCGTGATCAGCATCAGCATCGCCATCCTGAACCTGATGCCGATCCCGGTGCTCGACGGCGGCCAGATCTTCATCCTGCTGATCGAGAGCGTGCGACGCCGCGACCTGTCGCTGCGCTTCAAGGAGCGGGTCAATCAGTTCGGCTTCGTCATGATCGTGATGCTGATGATCGTGGTGCTATATTTCGACCTCGTCAAGAACGTGCCCGACGGCCTCCTGCCGGGCTCGTAGCCGCGGGCCGAGCGCGAAGGCCGGCGGGGAACCCAAGCGAGGACGAGAATGGCTCCGACCCTGACGATCGGCGACGAAGCGCCCAATTTCGACCTCACGTCCACCGAGGACGTGGTGATCATGCTGCGCGACGAGGTGCCGCGCAGCGCGGTGCTGCTCTATCTGTTCGGCGATCCCGCGGCCGAGACGACTCGCCGCGACCTCGAGGCGCTGGCGGCGGCCTACCGGCGGCTGTCCGAGCTCCCCCTGGGGGTGCTCGGCATCTCGCCCGCCAAGCTGCCCGAGCTCAAGGCCTGCCAGCGGGAGCTGGGGCTGCCCTTTCCGCTGCTGGTGGACGATCGCGGGTTCTCGGCCGACTACGGCGTCGTGGCGCCGAGCGACGATCAGCCGGCGCCTCCGGCCCTGGTGGTCATCGATCGGCAGCAGCGGATCGTCTGGATGGCCAACCCGGTCGACTCGGTCGCCGAGAGCGTCGCCGGGCTGGAGCGCGATCTCAAGCGCCTCCCGTCGACCACCTCGAACTACCCGCGCAAGGTGATCAACCGGCTGGTCGACCGCTGGGTCAACTGATCGGTTGCCGGCGCGGGGATCCGTCTCACCTCTCGCGCCGAACCACCTCGGTGGTCCAGGGACAGAAGCTGCCGACATTGTCGATCCACCACTGGACGGCGTCCTCACCGCCGAGGATGGTGCAGGCGTCGCAGACCTCCGTCGCGAGATCCACGAACTGCACGGTCTCGGGAATCAGATGCCATGCCCATGGCGAGTTGAACCCGCCGGAGCCGGTCGCCACGAATCCGAACACGATCTTCTCCGGACCGGCGCCCACCAGGCGCGTCCCCTCCGCGATCACGCCTGGATCCCGGGTCAGGACCCTGAACAGGTAGCCTTCGGGCGCATCCAGAGAGCCGCGACAGGTGTTGATCACGAAGACGGCTCCCTCTTCGGGGCTCGTCACTCCTCTTCCACCGTCGCAGGACGCGGAGCTGACGATCAGGAGCGAGAGGGCCAGCAAAACCGCTCGCGGAGCCGCCGAAAACGATGCCAGGAGCGGTGACCGGCAACTCATCGTTCTACCTGGAAGGATCGTAAGCCCCTTCCAGTGCGTTGGCAATACCCGCACGGCCAGCCACCGCACGGATGGGGCGTAGGATGGTCGCCGAGTTCTGCGAAGATCGGGCCGGATGGCGAAACCTCCCTTGGGCGCGCACGTCTCGGTCGCGGGAGGCCTCGAGCTCGCGTTCGAGCGCGGTGAGGCGCTGGGCGCCCGCGCAATCCAGATCTTCGTCAAGAACCCGAACCAGTGGCGGCACCGGGCGCTGACCGCGCCCGCGGTCGAGCGCTTCCGCTCGGCGCGCGCCGCGAGCCCGATCGGGGCGGTCGTCGCCCACGCCTCGTACCTGGTGAACCTCGCGGCACGCGACCGCTCGACGCTCGAGCGCTCCCGGCGGGCGCTGGCCGACGAGCTGATCCGCTGCAACCGGCTGGGCGTCGACGCGCTGATCTTCCACCCCGGCGCCCACATGGGCCGCGGCGAGCGCGCCGGCCTCGAGCGGATCGCCGACTCCGTGAACCGGGTGCTGGCGAGCTACGTCGAGCGCGAGGCGCGCCGCGGGCGCCGAACCGGGACCCGGCTCCTGCTCGAGAACACCGCCGGCCAGGGGACCGTGCTGGGCTACCGATTCGGCCAGCTGGGCGAGATCCGCGAGCGCCTCGAGCAGCCGGAGCGGGTGGGACTGTGCCTCGACACCTGCCACGCTTTCGCCGCCGGCTATCCGCTCGACCGCCCGCGCGGCCTCGGCGCGGCCCTGGCGCGCATCGAAGCCGCCCTGGGCCCGGGCGAGCCGTCGTGCGTCCATCTCAACGACTCGCAGCGGCCGTTCGGCTCCCGCCGCGACCGCCACGCCAACATCGGCCGTGGCGAGATCGGCGAGCCGCTCTTCCGCCGTCTCCTCCGCCACCGCCGCCTGCGCCGCACCCCCATGATCCTCGAAACCCCCCTCGGTTCCGACGGCAAGGGTCACGAGCGCGATCTGGCCCGTCTGCATCGGCTGTAGATCCGACGTCTCCTTCTCAGCCGCCAGACCGGGACCACCCTTCCCCCCTCTGATACAGTCTCCGATCCATGTGGGCACGGCTACTGCGCTTGCTCGGCTACGTCGCCTACGCCGGCGCCGTGCTCCTGGTCTTCATCGCCGCCGGCTACATCTCCTTCAACTCGTTCGTGCGCAGCGGCGTGACCACGGTGCCGGAGCTGGTCGGTCTGACCGAGGCCCAGGCGCGGGCGGCGCTGGCCGATGCCGGCCTGACGCTGCGCGTCGACGGCGACCAGCGGCGGTTCGACGAGTCGGTGCCGGCGGGGCAGATCCTGCAGCAGGATCCGGGCGAAGGCAGCGTGGTCAAGCAGGGCAGCCCGGTCGAGGCCATCGTGTCGCTCGGCCAGGAGCTGGTGGAGGTACCCGACCTGACCGGACAGGCTCTGCAGGCGGCGCAGGTCACGCTCCACGCCGCCGGCCTGGGCCTGGGGCGGACCGTCGGGGTCTTCAGCACCAGCGGAGGGCCGGGCACCGTGGTCGACCAGAACCCGCGCCCGGGCGATCAGGTCGGCCGCGCCCAGGCGGTCGAGCTTTTCCTCTGCCTCGAGGGGCGCGCCGAGACGTTCGTGATGCCCGATCTCGTCTACCGTAACTTCGACGGCGTGCGCAGCTTCTTCGAGCGCCGCGGATTTCGCCTGGGGAGCGTGAAGTTCGAGTCCTACGAGGGCATCTCGCCGGGCGTGGTGCTGCGCCAGTACCCGCTGCCCGGCCACCAGCTGCGGCGGCGGGAGGTCATCTCGCTGGTGGTCTCGACTCCCGACCGGATCCAGAGCTGAACGGTCAAGGATCGCCGATGCTGCTCGCCCCTTCGATTCTCGCGGCCGATCTCGCCGACTTCAAGAGCGCGCTCCGGGTGTGCGAGGGCGCCGGTGCCGATCTGGTGCACGTCGACGTGATGGACGGCCACTTCGTGCCCAATCTGACCTTCGGCATCCCGGTGGTGCGCGATCTGGCGCGCGCCACGGAGCTGCCGCTCGACGTGCACCTGATGGTCGAGCGTCCGGAGCGGCTGCTCGAGCGCTACCTCGAGGCCGGCGCCTCGTGGCTGACGGTGCACTGGGAAGCCGCGATGCACGTCGATCGAATGGCGGCCGCGATTCGCCAATCCGGCGCCAAGGCGGGGGTGGCCCTGAACCCGGCGACCCCGGTCGAGGTGCTCACCGACATCCTGCCCTGCCTGGACTACGTCGTGCTCATGTCGGTGAATCCGGGTTTCGCGGGCCAGCCCTTCCTGCCGTACGTGATCGACAAGGCCCGCCGCCTGCGGCAGTCGATCGAGGACCGATCCTTGCATGTGAAGATCTCCATGGACGGCGGAGTGGACGCGACCAACATCAAGCGGGTGGTGGCGGCGGGGGTCGACATCTGCGTCGCCGGCTCGGCGATCTTCGGCGCCGAGAGCCCGGAAGCCGCGGCGCGCGAGCTGCGCGAGCGGGCGGAAGGATGATCCAGATGAGACGAATCTCGATGGCCTTGCTCGTCGTGCCGATCGTGCTCGGCGCCTGCGGTGGCGATGGCTACCAGGACCCCATCCTGAGGCTGTCGGCCGAGGAGTCGCTGGCCGAAGGCAAGGAGCTGATGGAGCAGGAGAAGTACACGCGCGCTCGCGACTACCTGATTCACGCGTTCGAGGTCGAGCCCAACTCGGCGACCGGCAGGGAGGCGCTGCTGCTGGTCGCGGATGCCCACTACCTCGATGGCGGCACGGAGAACTTCATCAAGGCGGAGGCCAAGTACCGCGACTTCCAGAACCGGTTCCCGACCAGCCAGCGGGCGGCCTACGTGCAGTTCCAGATCGCCAACAGCCTGTCGAAGCGGATGCTGCGCCCGGATCGCGACCAGGAGGCGACGCACAAGGCGCTCGAGAGCTACATGGATCTGCTGCGGATCTACCCGACGTCGGAGTATGCCGCGGAGGCCACCGAGCAGGTTCGGCTGGTCAAGGAGAACCTGGCCAAGTCGGACTTCATCAAGGGCTACTTCTACGTCCGTAGCGTGCGGCTGCCGGAAGCGGCGATCCGGCGCTTCGAGCGCGTGCTGGAGGAGTATCCGGAGTACTCCGAGCTCGACAAGGTGCTGTTCTACCTGGGGCGCGCCTACCAGCGCCTCGAAGAGCCGGAGAAGGCCGCGAGCGCCTGGCAGCGGCTGCGGGAGGAGTTTCCGCAGAGCCCGCTGATCGGCAAGATCCCCAACCGCGGCAAGACCGAGGCCCAGGGCGGGTGACCTACCGGCTGGTGGCACTCGCGCTGGTGGCTTCGGTCGGCTGCAGTCCGGCGCTCTTCTCGCCGGTCGAACGGCAGGAGCCCGAAGCCGAGGAGATGCGGCAGCGGATCGTCGAGCTGCAGCGCGAGGCGCAAGCTTCCGAAGCGGAGCTCGAGCGTCTGAGACGCCAGGTGGCCGAGCTCGAGGCGCGTCTCGCCGAGCGTGGCGCCGACGCCACCGTCGCGGCGGCGCAGCCGGTCTGGGACGACGGGACGGGCGGCGAAGGCGCGGCGCCCGAGGCGATCGAGTCTTCGGACATCCCGCCGCCGGGGGTGCCGCCGGCCGCGCGGCCGGTCGGGTCCGAACCGGCGCCCGCTCCGGTCCCGCTGTCGGCCGAAGCGCAGGAGCTCTACGATCGCGGCTACACGTTCTATCACCGCAGCCTCTACCTCGACGCCGAGAGCGCCTTCCAGCAGTTCCTGAGCGCCCATCCGACGAGCGACCTGGCGGACAACGCCCACTACTGGATCGGGGAAGCGCGCTTCGCCCGCGCCGACTACCGCGGCGCACTGGCCGCCTTTCGGGAGACGATCAACCGCTATCCCGAGGGGAACAAGGTGCCCGACGCGCTGCTCAAGGAGGCCGACTGTCTCGCGCGCCTCGGGGACGTCGCCGGCGCCCGCGAGACCTACGCCGAGGTGATCCGGCGCTATCCCGCTTCGGCGGCGGCGATGACCGCCGAGGAGCGCCGCTCCGAGCTGCGCTAGCGCCCGCGCGGGACGCCCCCGCCCGGCATCCGCTCCGTAGAACCTGACGCATTCGTCCGGAACGGGGGGCAGGTGGGCGGCCAGGTCGCGTGGCGCCGCTGTTATTTAGTCCACAGAGAGCGCCGCGCGATCTCGTCATAATCCACGAGAGACGAGTGTCGCGTGCTTGACGCGACGCGATGAATACGGTGCCAACTGCCCACCAGGTGGAACCCAGCGAGACGGCCAGGGGGATCTCCGATGCCTAGAAGCGGACGACTGTGTGCAGCTCTGCTGCTAATCCTCGGCGCGGCGCAGGCTGCTGCGGCGGCCGATCGACCGCCGTCCGGCCTCCACCGGGTCGGCGACCACTGGACTGCCTGGAATCCGCCCGCCAGTCATCCCGAAGGCGCCAAGATCCACCGGGTCGAGGCCGGCGACACGCTCTGGAGCCTGGCCGAGAAGTTCCTCGGCGACCCCTACCGCTGGCCGCAGATCTGGGAGCGCAATCGATATATAGAGGATTCGCATTGGATCTATCCGGGCGACCCGCTGGTGCTCGACCTGGCGGCGACCCCGCTCGAGGACGTCGCCCAGATTCCCGAGAGCGGCGCGCAGGCGCCGGCGGTAGCGGTCGCGGAGACGGCCGCCGACGAGCCCGGGCTGCGGCTCGACCGCAGCGCCGAGCCGCCGGAGATGCTGGGCAGCGAGTACGATCTGCACTGCTCGGGCTTCATCGGCGACGTCGACCAGTCGTTCCCGCGCCGCATCATCGGCTCGGAGTACGAGCACCTCAGCCCGCGGCTCTCTTCGCACAGCAAAGCGGTGAAGGGGCTGTGGGGCACGGTGGACACCGTCAAGCTGGTGCTGTCGACCGGCGACATCGTCTACCTGGATGGCGGCGCCGCCGCCGGACTGAGCCCGGGCACGCTCTTCTCTGTCGTGACGGCGAAGGAGCGGGTGGATCATCCGGTCACCGGCCGCACCGTCGGCCGCTTCTACAAGTTCTCGGGCCGGGTCCGGGTGCTGTCGGTTCAAGGGGAGACCGCGATCGCCGAGATCGTGCAGGGGTGCGATCCGATTCACATCGGCGCCTTCCTGCAGCCGTTCGAGGACAAGCCGGTGCCGCTGGCTCGGCGACCGCGGATGCGCGCGGTCAACGACCCGATCGACGCGGACCTCGAGGAGGCGCCCACCATCGTGCGCTCGATGGCGAACCTCGTTTCCCTCGGCCAGGACCACGTGGTCTTCATCGACCGCGGCGCCGACGACGACGTCGCCCCCGGCGACGTCTACACCATCTACCGCCTGAACAGCCCGGGGCTACCGGCCGTGGTCATCGGCGAGCTGGGCATCTTGAGCGTCGAGTCGAACACCGCCACGGGCAGGATCATCGAGTCGCGCTACACGGTTCATCTGGGCGACCGGCTCGACCTCGAGCTGAACTGACGCGGAGCCCGAGCGAGTCGTTCCCGCAGCCGCGGGCAGACGCTCCGCCGATCGTGTTATCCTGTTCTCCCTTCGGGACCAGGCCGGAACGTCGATGCGTCGGAATCTGAACGGACAGCTGTCGCAGATCGTCAGGGAGTTGGTGCGCAACGGCGTCACCCTCGAACAGGCGCGCAAGGAGTTCGAGAAGCAGTACATCGTCGCCAGCCTGGAAGACCACCAGGGCAATTTTTCCCGCTCGGCCAAGACCCTCGGCGTGCACCGCAACACGCTGCGCAACAAGGTCAGCAATCTTGGCATCGACGGGGGCGACTATTCGGCACCCCGAAAGCGGCCTCGGACCAAGCGCCGATAGGCCTTTTCCGGTGGCCTCGCCGGCCGGCCTTTCTGGCATCCGCTCCGGCTTCGGCCGCCCCGAATCGAGGCCCTGAGGCCGCGAAGTCTGGCCCTCTTGCCGGTTCCCGGTCGTGGCACAGGGATTGCTTTTTCGCTAGAGGTCGGTGCCCTGTCGACACTCCTTCCTGCGAAAATCGTGGCGAGTTCACCCAAAAAAAGCCGGCTGTCCAAAGTGGTGCCGGCGACCCTGCTGCTTCTCGTGCTGGCGCTGAACGCGCCCGAGGAGGGCGTCACCGCCATCGACGCGGCGCGCCCCGGCCCGCCGTCGCCGGAGGAGGTGCTGGTGCTCGAGGAGCTGATGGAATGGGTGCACGACGAGTACTCGACGGGGTTTACGGGTCTGGGACGGTCGGATCTCGTCTGGGCGGTGCGTGAGCGGCCACGCAGCTTCCAGCTGTTTCGCAGCTACACCGACGAGGCCGCCCGCAAAGCGCGGCTGGCGCACGTGCCTTATGGCGCGATGATCCGACGCATCGCCCAGCGCCACCGTCTCGACGGCCTGCTGGTGGCGGCGGTGATCGAGGCCGAGTCCGGCTTCGACCCGCACGCATTGTCGCCGCGCGGCGCGCAGGGCCTGATGCAGCTGACCCCGTCCCTGCCAGGCTATCCCGACGAGCGGCGGGTCTTCGATCCGCGCACCAACATCGACCTCGGCACCCGCTACCTGAGTCATCTCCTCGGTCGCTTCGACGACGATCTGGTGCTCGCCCTGGCGGCTTACAACGCCGGGCCCGCCGCGGTCGAGAGGTTCGAGGGTGTACCGCCCTACAGCGAGACCCGGCGCTACGTGACCCGGGTCTTGTCGCTCTACGTGAATCATCATCGCGAGCTGTGGCAGGCGACCGGGGCGAGCGAGTTCGTCTTCGATCCCGAGGTCACGGAAGATTTGTCCGCCGACGCTCTCGAGGTCGCCGCGGCGCCGGCCGCCGGGACGCGGCTCGCTTCACTCTGAGCGGCCGGCCGCGGCCTCACGTCTGGCCGGGCACGGCTGCGGGTCGCGCGGGGGCAGCGCCGGGACGTTCTGCTAGACTGTCTTCAGGATCGGTCGAGCATGCCACCGAGGAGGTAGAACAAGATGGGTCCGTTCGGAGTTCCTGAGCTTCTGATCATTCTGCTCATTCTCGTGATCATCTTCGGCGCCTCCAAGCTGCCGCAGCTCGGGCGAGGCCTCGGCGAGGGCATCAACAACTTCAAGAAGGGGCTGAAGGCGAGCTCCGGCGACGAGGCCGCGAACGGCGAAGAGGGCAAGGGCCCTTCGTCCTCCTGAGCACCGGTCAGTCTTCCCTCGAGCCCGCTGCGCGATCTCCGAGAACCGGCGCCCAGAGGCGCTCGAGCTCCGGCGCCACCTGGGAGGTCTCCGGCGCCAGCGCCAGGTGATGGAGCGCTCGCGAGAGCGTCGGCGGGATGAGCGGCAGGTGCCGCTCGAAGCCGCGCGCGGCGAAGGCCGCGAAGGTGCCGACGGCCTTGAGCGTGCGTTGAGCCGCGGCGCGATGATAGGCGCGCCGGTCCCCGGCCGCCGGGAGCGCGCCGGCGCTCAGCCGGGCCTCGATCTCGGCGGGTGGAAAGAAGCTGTCGTTGAGCAGCGAGGCGAGGTCGTAGCCCGGTGGTCCGAGGCGTAGATCCTGGTGATCGAGAACCGTGACGCCGCCGCCGGCCGCGGGAACCAGGTTGCGCGCCATGAAATCACGATGGCAGGGCACCGGCTCGCGCTTGGCCAGTGCGGCGCACAGCCGGGTGAGTGCGGTCTCCATCGCGCGCCGGGTAGCGCCGTCGCCCAGCAGGTTCCGGGGCGCCAGGAATCGATCGATCGTCTGCCGCAGCTCGTTCCGCAGCAGACCGCCGTCGAGGGGCGGGTTGAGGAGCGCCACCGGCGCAGTCGGCAGCGCTGCGATCCGGGCGGCGATGGCGACGGCGCTTTCGAAGTGCGGCAGGCGCCGGGCCAGGGGCTGCGACCGGAGATCGAAGAGGGTCCGGGAACCGGCGTCTTCGAGCAGCATCAGGCCGCGCCGGCAGTCGGACTCGAGAATGCGCGGCACGGGGATCGAGGCGTCGTGGAGAAGCGCGGTCGTGCGCTCGAAACGGCGGCAGCCATCGCGGGCCTCCGGCGGGTAGAAGGCGACGATCGCCCGACCGCCGTCGGCCAGGGCGGCGCGGGCGTAGCGACGCGGCGAGACGTCGCCGGGCAGCGGCTCGAGGCGCTCGAGCCGTCGGCCTCCCGCGCTCAGCCATGAGGCGAGCGCGCCCTCGTCGATCTCGCGCTGCGTCATCCGATCCGTCTACTCGATGCGAACGGAAAGTACCATGGAGCAGTCGTTTGACAGCCCCGAAGCCCGCCCACATAATCGTCCCCGAGGTCATCGAAGTGGATCGGAGAGCCAAGGTACACATCCGCCGCCTGCTGAGCGATCTGCGCGACTCGCTCTCGCGGGTCTTCTCCGATTCGCCGGAAGTCAATCGGGTGCTGCACCGCATCGGCGCCCAGGGCTGGTCGCTCTACCTGGTCATCGACAAGTCCGACAGCCAGACCGAGCCCAACGCCTTCCAGATCTCGTCGCAGATGCCCTCAGCCGAGTCGGATCCGACCTTCCGGATCAACGGACGCGATCTCACCATCCTGAGATCGCTCGGCATCGATCCGACGCGGACCTTGCGCCGCCGTCGTCGAAACTGAGCCCGTGCGCCGATAGCACGCACGGCAGGGGTGATCGGTGGCGTCGCGAGCGCACTGGCGAGGCTAGGCGACGAGCCAGGCGAAGGTCAGGTTGCGGCCGGCGCGCCGGCCGTCTCGGCGATAGCTGGCAAGCTGGTCGGGGTGACAGCGGGTGCACGCCTCGACCCGGCGCAGGACGGTGACTCCGCAGCGCTCGAGCTGGAAGGTCACCGCTCGGTGCAGGTCGAGGTGGGGCCTGGCTCGGAGCGGCTCTTCGGAGGGTGCGCTGCCGGCGCCGGCCCACGCCTCCGGTCCGCCAGCGGCGGCGACCGCCTCGGCGACCTCCCGGCCGACCTCGTAGCAGCAGGGACCGATGGCGGGACCGAGCCACGCCGTCAGCAGGGCCGGTTCGCCGAGCCGGGCCAGGGTCTTCGGAACGATCGCCGCGGCGATGCCCCGCCAGCCGGCGTGGACGGCCGCCAGGCGGCCGCCACCGGCGATCACGACCGGAACGCAGTCCGCGGTGGCGACGCAGAGCGCCAGCCCGGCGCGATCGGTGACCAAAGCGTCCGCTTCGCCGCATTCGCCGGAGGCGGCCTCGACCGCGCGGTCGGAGTGGACCTGGCGGCACCAGGCGAGCTCGAGTCCGCTGCCGCCGACCGCAGCCAGCACCTCGTCTCGCACCGTCTCGGGACCGTGGCCCACGAAGCGGACCTCTGCCGCGCCCTGCCGGTCGGCGGCGAGCCAGTGGCCGCTCGCGGTGGCGGATCGGGCCAGCTCCAGGGTCGTGCTCAAGGCATCCGGCACAATACCAGGCATGTCCCGCCCGCCCGCCGCCGGCAGTGCCCGAGATCGCGCCGTTGACTTTGCTGGGCCGCCGGTCGACGATTCGTCCGGCATGATCGAGTTCTTCGGCGTCAGCAAGCGCTATCCGGGCGGCGGGACCGCTCTGGAGGACGTCAGCTTCCGCATACCGGCCGGCCAGTTCGCCTACCTCAAGGGACCCAGTGGCGCGGGCAAGAGCACGCTCCTACGGCTGATCTTTCGGGAGCTCACCCCGAGCGCGGGCCGGATCGTGGTCAACGGCCGCAACGTGACGGCTCTTCCCGACCAGCAGGTCCCCTATCTGCGGCGCACGATCGGCATCGTCTTCCAGGACTACTGCCTGATCGGCCGCAAGACGGTGTTCGAGAACGTGAGCTACCTGCCGAGGATTCTCGGGATGCCGATGAGCGAGCGCCGGCGGCTCGCCCGGCTGACCCTGGGACGGGTCGGGCTCGAGCACCGCCTGGATTCCTTTCCGCACGAGCTCGCCGGCGGCGAGCAGCAGCGGGTGGCGATCGCCCGGGCGTTGATCAACGAGCCCGAGCTCCTGGTGGCGGACGAGCCCACCGGAAACCTCGACCCGGGCCTGTCGGAGGAGATCCTGCGGCTGTTCGTCGAGATCCATCGCCGCGGCACCACGATCCTCCTGGCCACGCACGACCCCAACATCGTCCACCGGCCCGGCGATCGGATCCTGGTCCTCGAACAGGGTCGCCTGGTCCGCGACCGGTGGCTGGCCGGGACCGACGGCGCCACCGGGACGCGGGCCGCGGGGCGGCCACCGGCGGGCGCCGCGTCGGTTCCGGAGGGGACTTGAGCTTCGGCCGGGCGCTGGTCTACTTCCTGGCCGAGGCGCTGACCGGTCTCGGCCGGAGCTGGAAGGTGAGCCTGCTGGCGATCCTGACGATCGCGGCCAGCGTCTTTGTCGGGGGCGTCTTCCTGCTGGTCACCGGCAACCTGGCGCGTATCGCCGCGGAGTGGCGGAGCGATGCCAGGATCGTCGTCTATCTGGTCCCGGACGCCGGCGACCAGGATCTGGGCCGGCTGAGTGTGGCCGCGGCGGCGGAGGCGTGGGTCGAGCGGGTGGAGAGCGTCTCCCGGACCGAGGCCGAAGAGCGCTTCGCAGCGGTCTATCCCGAGCTCTCATCGCTGCTCGGTGACTTCGAGGAGGCGCCGTTGCCGCCGTCGCTCGAGATCTCCTACGACGGGGCGGCGGCGCCCACTGGAGTCGTGCGGCGCTGGCTGGAGAGCGTGGCCGCCGATCCGAGCGTGCAAGTGGTGGACGACGACCGGCAGTGGCTGGGGCAGCTGGATCTCCTGATCGCGGTCGTGCGAGGCATCGGTCTGGTCGTAGGCGCGCTGCTGCTGGCGGCCGCGATCCTGACGATCGCGAGCGTAGTGCGGCTGTCGGCCCACTTCCACCGGGAGGAGATCGCGATCATGCGCCTGATCGGCGCCACGGAGCTCTTCATCCGCGGCCCGTTTCTCGCCGGCGGC
Organism: Thermoanaerobaculia bacterium; assembly: GCA_041575955.1. GTDB lineage: Bacteria > Acidobacteriota > Thermoanaerobaculia > Multivoradales > JAHEKO01 > JAHEKO01. The sequence goes on along the minus strand of JBFGLX010000036.1, from coordinate 1,022 downwards.
CTGATCCAGGGCACGCTCGGAGGCGGTCTGGCGCTCCTCGGTCTGGCGACCGGCTTCCAGATCGTCGGAGCTCGGAGCCTGCCGACCGTGATGGGCTCGACGCTCTTCGGCAGCTTTCTGCCGCTACCGCATCTAATGGGGCTCGTCGTCCTGGGGGCCCTGGCGGGTCTGCTCGGCGCCTCGCTTTCGCTCCGTCGCTAGCCTGACCTTCTCACCAACCTCCGTCCACAAAGCAAGCCTTGCATCTCCAGGCATTTGCGGCCTTGTGACTCGGAGACTGGTGAGAAGGTCAGGCTAGATGAAAAAGGGACCAGGGAGAATCTCCCTGGTCCCGGACGAGCGCGTCGGCGCTAGAAGTTGTAGGCCAGCCCGATGGTGCCGATCAGCGGGTCGGCATCCAGATCGACGCCGCTGAGATTCACCGGCAGCTTCATGTAGAGCCCCCCCAGGTGGAAGGCCCAGTTCGAAGCGCCGAACGGAACGTCGAGTCCGATCTGGGCTCCGAAGACGAACTCGTCGTCGATGTCCAGCGAAACCGTGCCCAGGCTACCGCCCAGGTTATAGGAGGGGTCGTCGAACTGGGCTCGACCGATGTAGGGCCCGACGTAGAAATCGACCTTCTTGCCGGGGGTCAGGTGGAAGTTGGGGCCCAGGGTGAACACCAGGACGCCCGAGCTGTCGTGATCCATGAGCCACTCGGTCGGCGAGTCGAAGACCAGCATCGAGTCCAGCTTCCAGGAGAGCACTCCGCCTTCGAGGCCCAGGCGATCGCTGAAGCGGTACTCGGCGTTGACGCCGCCGCCGTTGCCGCCGCCGATGATGATCTCGGTCCGCTCTTCGCCCTCGACGTTGAAGATCCGGTCGTCCAGGTCGGCCCGCAGCGGGAAGCCGCGGAGGGTCCAGCGCGCCTTCTCCGGCTCCGGCGGTGGCGGCGGCGGAGGTGGCGGCGGCGGAGGCGGCGCGTTGCTTCTGAAGTCCTGGACCGCGTCGTCGTATGAACCGAGGTTGCAGCCGGCGACGGC
>JBFGLX010000035.1:0-16709 GCA_041575955.1 Thermoanaerobaculia bacterium | reverse complement strand
GGCTCCGCTGCCACCGATCGCACCGGGCGGCGGGGCCGTTTAGTGTCCGGGGCCGAAGAGGAACAGGTGCTCGAACTCACGAAGGATCGTTCCCGACTCCTTCATGATCCCTAGAGGATCTCCTCTCTCCACCCCGAGCAAGCCATTTCAAAGGCCAACCAAAACTCTGATTGCGCAGGACCATACAAAGGGTCCCGGGCAAATGTCAATTTCGACACGCATTAAGGTTAAAGATTGACGCTTTTGCATAGGCCTATCGGAGTCCCCTCTCCCTCCGTCACGGGGGAAAGGGGCGCCGCCACCCGGCACTCGCGCGCCCGGCTGGCGGACCGGCGGCGAGGAGCAGCCGGAGCCCGCAGGCTAGGGCTCGAGCTCGGCGGCGGCAGGCGGCCGGCAGGGGGCGCCGGCCTGGTATCTCTCGAGGCTGGCCCGGAGCTCGGGCACCCGCGCCGGCTGCCCCGCCTCCGGCGCCCCCTCGACGGCGCGGGCCTGCCACTCGGCGGCCTCGGCGCAGCGGCCGAGCTCGGCGTAGGCCATGGCGACGGTCTCGACGTGGCCGAGCGCCGGGAGCGCCTCGGCGACCCGCAGGGCGAGGTCGAGGGCGCGCGCGCCGTCGCGCAGGGCGGAGTCGGGGCTGGCGGCCAGGATGCGCGCCAGGGCGTGGGCCACGAGCCCGGCCGTCGGCATCAGCTGGTGCGCGGTCTCGAGCCGGGTGATCGCCTCCTCGAAGCGCCCGAGCCGCGCCAGGGTGTCGGCCTCGCCCACCCAGGCCGTTTCGGCGCTGGCATCGAGGGCGACCGCCTTGCCGTAGTGCGGCAGCGCCTCCTCGAGCCGCCCCAGGCGGCGCAGAGCGTCGCCAAGACGCAGGCGGATCTCCGGGTCGCGCGGCTCGTAGCTCGCGGCCTCGGCGAAGCGCTCGGCGGCCCGGTCGAGTTCGCCGCGCCGCTCGTGCAGCGAGCCGAGGTTGAACAGCGCCGTGCCGTTGCCGGGAGCGATTTCGACCACCCGCTCGAGCTCCGCGATCGCGGCGTCGACGTCGCCCGCCTCGGCCAGCGCCGCGGCCAGATTGACCCGCGCCCGCACGCTCTCGGGATCGGCTGCGACCGCGCGCCGGAACTCCTCGGCCGCCTCGGCGTAGCGCTGCGCGTCGAAGGCGGCCCGGCCCCGGAGCAGGTGCACCCGCTCGCCGGTGGTCAGCCGATCCAGATCGTCGATCACCGGATCGGCCGGCCGCACGCCGATCTCGCCACGACGGGCGAGCGCCTCGCGCGCCTTGTCCATCTCGCCGAGCGCGCGGTAGGCCTGGCCCAGCGGATAGTAGAGGAGGTCGGCCCCGGACTCGAGCTCGAGGGCCCGCTCGAGCGCCTCGACCGCCTCGGCGTGGCGGCCGGCCGAGAGATAGAGCTGGCCCAGCGAGGCGAGGGCCGCGGCGGCGCTCGGGTCGAGCTCGAGGGCCCGGAGCAGCGCCTTCTCGGCCTCCTCGGTCCGATTCAGATCGAGGAGCGTCCGGCCGAGCCGGATCAGGGCCGGCGGCACCTCGGGCACGATGGCGAGCGCCCGCTGGTACTGCTCGACCGCCTGCTCGAGCCGGCCGCCGGTCTGGTAGAGGTGGCCGAGCAGGTAGGGCCAGCGGAAGTCGCCCGGCGCCAGCCGGCGGGCGATCGTGTAGCACTCCTCCGCCGGCTCGCGCAGGTCGTAGGCGTGGTAGTGGCGCCCCAGCTCGCCGATCGCCTCGGCCAGCTCGCCGGCGGTGGCGCTCTCGTCGGCCACCCTGGCCTCGACCAGCTGGCGCAGCGACTCGAGCTGCCGGGCGACCGGCTCCTCGAGCCCTTCGACGTTGGCGGCCGGCACCTTCATCCAGCCCGCGCCGCCCTGGGCATGCGCGTACGGAACCGGGAGCAGCGCCGCCAGGAGGCACGCCGCCCAGGTGTTGCTGCGAAAACTGCGTCTTGCGCTCATCGACAAGTCACTCTCCTGTCCTCCACCCCGTCCGCGGAGGGTGAGCTTATCCTCCAGCCCGGGATTGTCGCCGCGGCTCGCCGTGGAGACGCGCAGGATCACGGACTACTCGTAGACGGTCAGGTAGAAGCCCGGCGGTGCGTCGAGCCAGGCGCGCACCGGGCCCCCGGCCCAGGCGACCTCCAGCCGGCCGAGATCGGCGGCCGCGCCGAGCAGCCCCAGGATCACGCGCGGGTCACGCGCCGAGCAGTAGCTGCCGTCGCGCCGCGACCTGCGGACGATCGCGCGGCCGTCACCCAGCCGGGCGGTCGCCCGCGCGCCCACCGCGTCGCCGCCCGACGCCGACGCGAGCGCGCGCACGCCGATCCACTCCGCACGCTGGCCGACCCGGTTGATCAAGAGCCGCGCCGGGCCGTTGTTGTTGAACTGGACGGCGTCCTCGTCGCCGTCGTTGTCGACGTCGCCGAGGGCCAGGCCGCGGCTCACCTCGAGCCGTGCGAACGCCTCGCCGGCCCGCTCCGTCACGTCGATCAGCGTGCCGCCCTCGCGGCCCTGCAGGAGCTGGTTCGGCTGGCGCAGCGGGTAGGGATCGCCGGCCGCCGCCTGCGCCTCCAGGGTGCGCACGGCGCCGTTCAGGATCACCAGGTCGAGCCGGCCGTCGTTGTCGAAGTCGAGCCAGCCGGTGCCGAAAGCGGTGTAGCGCAAACTGGCGGTGGCGATGCCGCTCTCGATCGTCCGGTCCTCGAACAGGCCCCCGCCCAGGTTGACGTAGAGGGTGTGGGTCTCGCCCATGAGGTGGGTCATGAACAGGTCGTCGTCGCCGTCGCCGTCGAAGTCGGCGGCGTCGACGCCCATGCTCGCCTCCGCCCGCCCCTCCCGGTTGACCGCCACCCCGGCAAGCAGCGCCTCCTCGCGGAACGTGCCGTCGCGCCGGTTGATCCAGAGCTGGTTGGGGGCGCCGTCGTTGGCAACGTAGAGGTCGGGCCAGCCGTCGCCGTCCAGGTCGGCGCTCACCACGCCGAGGCCGGGCCCCGGGCGATAGCCGGGCAGGGCGCGGAGGGTCACGTCCTCGAAGCGGCCACCGCCCGTGTTGCGCAGCAGCCGGTCGGCCTGGGGCGGAAAGCCGCTCGGGCCGCAGTAGTCGCGGCGGCTGCTGGTCGCGTAGCAGGCGGGATTGCGCTCGACGTCGAACTCGACGTAGTTGACGACGTAGAGATCGACCAGGCCGTCGCCGTCGTAGTCGAAGAACGAGGCGCTGGTGCTCCAGCGCGGGTCGTCGGCGCCCGCCTCGGCGGTGACGTCGCGGAAGGTGCCGTCGCCTTCGTTGCGCAGCAGCTGGTTGGGGCCGTAGTTGGTGACGTAGAGATCGACGTCGCCGTCGCCGTCGTAGTCGCCGGTTGCCGTGCCCATGCCGTAGCCCTCGGCGCGGATGCCGCTCGCCTCGGTGACGTCCACGAAGCGCGGCTCGAGACCGCCCCCGGTGGCGGCGGCCGGATCGTTGCGAAAAAGGCGGTCGCCGGCCGGCGTCCCGGGCGGCGGCGGCTGGAGCGCCTCGGAGAGCTCGTCGCCGCCCAGCATGCCCCCCTGGACGAGGTAGACGTCGAGGTCGCCGTCGCCGTCGTAGTCGAAGAGCGCGCCCCCCTGCCCGGTCATCTCGGGGAAGTAGAACTCCCCGGTCATGCCGTTGAAGTGGGTGAAGCGGAGGCCGCTCGCCTCGGCGCGGTCCTCGAACACCGTCTCGTCCGCCCGGCTCGCCGGCGCGCTCACCGCCAGCAGGAGCGCCACGAGCGCTCCAGGAGGGTGAGCCCGACCCGCGTTACGCGACACTAGGCATCTCCCGGTTCGAGTCGAGCTTTCGCCGGAGCGGGTGCCGGGTGGGCGCTACGCATGGCTGGGACCTTCCGGAGCGAGTCTTTTCGGTCTGAGGCGGAGCTTCGCTAGTAGGCACCCGCGGCCGCCGAGCACCGCCAGAGTCTACACCCGGGGACCGGGATCGGCGCCGGCCTTCGCTACTCGGCCGTCAGCACGCGCCAGTCCCACAGGGCGACGCTGAGACTCCGCGAGTCGCCGTTGTGCAACAGGTCGTCGGCCACCGTCGCCGGATCCGCGGAGCGGAGCCGCAGGGTGTGACGGCCGCTCGTCAGGAGCAGGGGCCCGACGGCATGGACCGTGCGTTGCAAACCGACCCGCAGCTCTCCGAGCGGCCGTTGCCCCAGCTCGATCGAGATCCGCCGCTCGTGCGCGAAGGCGAGAAGCTCGAGCTCGAGCGTCGCCTCGACGGTCTCCCGGCTGCGGTTCTCCAGCCAGAGCTGTCCTTCACCGGACATCCACCGGTAGGTCCGGTCGTCTTTGAACTCCCGCCAGTGAAAGCCCGGGCCGACGCGCATCGTGAGCGGCGCCGGCGCCGCCTCGACCGCGAAGACCAGGGAATCGTCGAAACGCTCGACCGGCCGCAGCCCGGGCGGCGGGTGGCGAGACAGCCACTCTCCGAGCGCGCCCGACCGTCGCACCAGCAGATAGCCGTAGCCTCGGGCGGCCAGCCGGCCCGGGAACCCCGGCGCGGCGCAGTCGTCGTAAGGCTCCAGCAGGCCGAGCGGCCGGCCGAGCAGGCCCGGCAGCCGGGCGTGCATCGGATCCGCCGCCGCCACGCAATCGAGGGCCCGCGCCTCCGGCGGCTGCGTTTCCAGCCAGCGGTGGGCCGCGGTCGGCAGGACGTGGCGCCAGCGCCAGGGCGGAAAGGGCGTCAGCTCGACGGCGGCGACCACGAGCAACGCGGCGGCCATCGCTTTACGGCGACCGCCCGCCCGCAACAGGCGATCGGCGCCGAGCCCGGCCAGGATCGCCGTCGCCAGCACGACCATCAGACCGAAGCGGGCGTGGGCCCTGAACATCGGCGCGACGGCGTAGAGCGCCGCGCCGGGGCGCGGCAGGGCCCAGGAGCCGATCCGCCACTCGGGCGACAGCGAGAAGAGGAAACAGACGGCGCCGATGGCAACCAGCGCCGGCACCGCCCAGTGGGGCTCCCGTGGCCGAGAGCGTGCCCAGAGCCAGAGCGCCGCCGCGGCCAGCGCCAGCGGGGCCCATCCCAGCGTCAGCTGCTGCTCGAGCACGCCGTCGGCGATCTCACGCCCGGCCCAGATCGCCGACGACCAGCGCCCGAGAAGCGGGTGCTCGACGCCCGGCAGCAGGTAGCTCGACCAGCTGGCGGCGTAGCGGAAGAGGTCCTCGCGGGGAAACGCGAGGCTCGCCGGCCGCTGGAGCACGGCCGGCGCTCGGAGCGCGACGTAGCCCAGCCCCGCCGCCGCGCACGCCAGGAGCGCCGACCCGGTCAGCAGCAGGCTTCGCCCGCCGCTCGGGCCGCGGGGTGCGAAGAGCCACCACGCCGCCAGAGCGCAGGGGGTGACGACGGCGGCCAGCAGCCCGGCGTAGAAGTTGGAGAGGGCGACCAGCGCCGTGGCCGTCGCCAGGAGCGCCAGGCGTCCGGCGCCGGGCCGCTCCAGGCAGCGCCAGAGCGCGAGCAGGTACAGAGGCAGCCACTGCGTCTGGGCCACGTGCGGATGGTAGGCGGCGTGAGCCACGTGGAAGGGGGCGAACGCGTAGAGGAGCGCGGCGAGCCAGGCGGCCCGCCTGGCGCCCCCCAGATGCCGCACCAGCAGGAAGGTGAACAGGGCCGCCAGGGGGAAGGTGGCGAGCACCAGCAGGTTGTAGGCCGCCACGCCGTCGCCGAGCAGGGCGGCCAGGGCGGCGCCCGGGTAGTCGGTGGCCGGCTGGGTGTAGAGGCCGGGCGGGGCCGCGCGCTCGAGCTGGTCGATGACCGTGTACGGGTCGTGGTGGCGGCCGACGATCTCGCTGCCGAAGAGCCGTGACGTGGGAGACACCAGCACCGGAGCGGCCATGACCAGGGTCAGGCCGCAGGCGGCGACGAGCACCCCCGTGGGTCCGGACAGCAGGCGACGCCGGCTCTCGCGCATCTTTCGCTAGCCTGACCTTCTCACCGGCATTCGATGCAGAAGGCCGCAAATGCCTGGAGATGCAAGGCTTGCGACCGAGAGCGACGCCCGACCGGAGCGAAACGCAGCAGATTCAGGTAGTTGCGGCATTGTGGGCGAAGGCTGGTGAGAAGGTCAGGCTAGGACTCGGCCGGACGGACCACGACCGCGGCGATCAGGTAGCCGTGGCGATGCAAGGAAGGAAACCGCCGCGACAGCCGAACGAACGGTTGCAGAGCCGCGCCGGTGAGCCGGGTGAGGGGCCGGCACCAGGCCCAGAAGGCGAGATCGAGCATGCGCAGCCAACCCGGCATGAACAGGATTCCGGTCTCGTGGCGCACGTCGAAGCCCGCCTGCCGGCAGAGCTCGCGCAGGCCGCGGCGGGTGAAGGACTTCTCGTAGCCGTAGCCGTAGAGGCCGCAGCGCTGGAGCGCCCAGGCGAGCGCCGGCCGCAGGAAGGGATCTCGCCGGTTGGGCACGCCGATGACGGCGCGGCCTCCCGGCCTCAGCACCCGGTAGATCTCGCGCACCGCCGCCGCGCTGTCGTCGAAGTGCTCCACCGTGCCCATCGAATAGACGGCGTCGAAGCTGCCGTCACGGCAGGGGATGTCACGCACGTCGGCCACGACTCCGAGCAGGCGCACGGACCGCGCGGTAAAGCCCGCCCGAGCGCCCAGGGCGATCGGCGTCGAGATGTCGATGCCGGTGCAGCGGGCGCCGCGCTCCGCCGCCCAGCGCAGGATGCGCGTGTTCTTCGCCTCGTCCCACAGGTCGGTCTTGAGGATCTTCGCTCCGGAGAGCGGCTCCAGGTGCTCGTGGAACAGACGGCGCTCGTCCTCGAAGTAGATGGCGGTGCTGGGGGCGCCCCCGAGGTCGGGGAAGCTCCCGCCGACACTGGTCCAGAAGTCGCGGTACTCGGAGTCGGCCTCCGGTGAGCCTCCGCGGCTGCGGCTCACGAGGCGACGGCCGGCCGCGGCTCCGGCGCCCCGGCAGCTGAGGCCCGGACGAGCGCCCAGGCGAGGGCCAGCGGCACGGCCAGTGCGAATCCGCGGATCACCACCACCGGCGTTTCGATCGACAGCTGGCGGGCGGCAGCCAGAGCGGCGACCAGGGCGAGCTGCGCGGTGAGCAGGGCCGCCCAGGCGAGCCCGAGCCGCCGGCCCGGGAGGCGCCGGCCGAGAGCATGGAGCAGGGCGGCAAAGAGGCCGATCTGGAACGCCGGCAGAATCACCAGGGCGCCCTGGGGATCGGCCCAGTCGAGCGCGCGCCCGAGCCAGCCATGGCTGGCCGCCTGAACCGCGATCCCCAGCGCCGCGCCGAGGCCGATCGCCGCGGCCGCCCGCCGGGCGCCCCCTTCCCGACCCGGGCCGCCGGCGAGGCGGACGGCGAAAGCCACCGCGATCCCGGCGGCGAGCATCTGATAGAAGGCGTGCATCGCCACGGCGGGCGATCCCACCAGCCAGGGAGGCAGTGCGATGACCAGCAGCCGGGCGGTGGCCAGAAGCAGGAAGAGGGGGATCGCCGCGAGCAGCGCCAGGGCGCGCAGCCTCGCCGAGCCGGCGAAGAGGAACGCACCGGTCAGGTAGATCGGCAACAGCGGGGTGGCTACGCACTCGCCGGAGATGATCCAGCTGCCGTGCTCCGTGCGCAGCAGGTTGCCGGACGCCTGGGCGTCGACCCCGAGCACCGCCAGCAACCAGGCCGCGACCCGCGCCGTGCCCCGTGCCGCGCCCAGGAGCCAGTCGCTGTCCAGAAACCAGGGCGCCGCCGCGTAGTAGAGCGCCACCAGGAGGGCGGCGAGGCCGAGGAAGCGCCAGGTGGTCGCCGGCCCGTAGGGGGCGACGCGGGCAGCGGGCGCGTCGGCCGACCGTGCGCGCTCCGAGCGCTGCATCCAGAGCAGGACATAGCCCGCCGCGGCGACGACGAGTAGCGTGGGCCAGAGGTAGTGGTGGAGCAGACGGAAGGTATCGGGCCGGTCGACGACCCATGCCAGGTTGCCGATCCTGACGGTGTTCAGCAGGGAGATGAAGGCGAAGCCGAGCGCACAGCCGATCACCCGGCGCCGCCAGCTCGCGGGATAGGCGAGGATCGCTCCCAGGCAGAGCGCCAGGGCGTCCGAGCCCGTGCAGCTCTGGTTCATGATGACCGCGTCGTCGGGCGCGCCGGTGAGCGCGCATGCGAGACCGAGCTGGAGGTCGGCGAACGGCAGCAGCAGGTTCTGCTGCATCCAGGGGAGGCGCAGGAGACCGAAGAGGGCGACGATCCAGATCGCCGCGCGGGCCAGGAAGCCCCAGCCCCTCACGCTCCGGATTCCTCGAGAGCGACGCGCCGCGTCGGCCGGCCGAGGTGAACCTCGCGCCAGCTGTCCGTGCCGGTAGCGAAGCACAGCGCCCGCAGCCGTTCGACCAGCTCTCTGGACTTGTGCAGGTTCGAATCGCGATAGTCGCAGATGTGCAGGTCGACGGTGGCGAAGCCCTCCCGCGACCAGAGGTGCATCACCAGATGGGACTCGGCCAGTATCCAGACCAGGGTCAGCCCGCCGTGGGTGAACCGCGCGCTCTGGTCGCTCACCACCTCGAGGCCGCATTCGGCCACCAGATCGGCGGTGCGCGCGAGCAGCCCCGCCGGATCGGTCGAGGCCTCCCCGAGCTCGCGAGAGAGGAGTCCGCTGCCGATGAAGTGGTGCGATTCCATGTTCCGCCAATGCTACGTCAGGCCGGTGGGCACGTCGCCCGTGCCGTCGGTCGACCCGTCGTCGACGAGGATCACCTCCTTGGCGTGCGGCGCGGCCAGCACCCGCCCGACGATGGTGCGAACCGTGGCCCGCTCGTTGTAGAACGGCACCACGATCGACAGCTTCATCCGAAACCCCCTTGCCGCCTCCTCCCGGCCCCTCGTGCCCAGCGCCCTACGGAATGAGGCTCGGGTCGAGCGTTATGGTGACCTCGCTGTCGGTCGCGAACTCGACGCCGTTGAAGATGATCACCGCGACCCCGGCCGTCAGATCCAGGACGCCATCGGGCCCGAGCACCAGGTAGTGCTGCTTGATCTGGATCGTGTTGCAGACCTGGTAGAACTCGGGCACCACGACCACGTCGTTCTCGAGCGTCAGGTTGGCCCCGTTGAGCGCCGTGCAGGCGGCTACGGTGAGCGTGTCGGTGGCGGTGCCGCTATTGCCGGACGACGACGTCAGATCCCCGGTCGTGTTGACCAGGACGCCGGAGCCGACGGCCGTGACCTTGACCGAGACCGTACAGCTCAACCCGGCGCCGACCGAGCCGCCGGAGAGGCTGATCGAGACCGAGCCGGCATCCGCCACCACGCTGCCGTCGCAGGTGTTCGTCACCATGGGCGCAGCCGCCACCTCGAGGCCGATCGGCAGCAGGTCCGAAAACGCGAGACCGGTCGCGGCCAGCGCGCTCGCCGCGTTGTCGATGGTGAAGGTGAGCGTGGTGGTGAAGCCCTGGCCGATCGCGTCGGGCGAGAAGGCCTTGGCGAAGGCGGGCGGTGGCTCGATCTCGAGATCGTCCGTCGCCGGGTCGGCCACCGGCAGACCGCTCACCGTGAGTTCGGTGGTGGTGTTGGGGTGGGTCCCCACTGCGGCGCCGACCGGCACCGAGAGATCGACGTCGAACGAGCAGACTCCGAGCGGCGGCAGGGTGCCGCCGGAGAAGGCGAGAAGCGAGGTGCCGGTGATCGTCGAGCCGGCGCCGCACGGCACCGCCGGCAGGCCGGTGGCGACCAGCCCGGTGAGCGTCGCTTCGAGATTGTCGCTGAAGGAGAGCCCGGAGACGCTCTCGGTGCCGCTCAGGTTGGTGATGGTGAAGGTCAGGATCGGCGTCCCGCCGCGGACGCTGGGTCCGTCGAAGGCCTTCGTGAAGAGCAGGTTGCCGATTTGGAGCGTGTCGCTCGCCGGGCCGCCGGAGACGGGGAGCCCGCCCAGCTCGCCGGAGATCGAAGTGGTGGTGTTGACCACCGGCCCGGTGGGAAGCCCCGGGGGCACCGAGACCGAGACGTCGAAGAAACAGGAGCCCCCGGCCGCGAGGCTGCCGCCGGCGAAGTCGATCGTCATCCCGCCGTCCGACGTGGTCGCGTTGCCGCCGCAGCCGGCGACCGGCAGGCCGGTGGCCGCGAGGCCGGTCAAGGCGGCGTCGAGGTCGTCGGAGAAGGCGATCATCGAGATCGGGTCGTCGGGGTCCAGGTTGGCGATGCTGAAGCGCAGGGTCACCGTGCCGCCCGGGACGACCGGGTCGTCGATGAACTCCTTGGTCAGGAAGAGCAGGTCGGAGTCCACCGTGAGCAGGTCGCTCGCCCCCGGCAGAGTCGTGAACGTGCCGTCGAGATCGAACGTGAGAACGCTCGTCAGGTTGGGGAAGGAACCTTCGTCGGCGCCGCCCGGGATGTCCAGGACCACGCTGATGGTGCAGGCGTCCCCCACCGAGCCGGCCGGCGCCAGCGCGCCACCGATCAAGTGCAGGATCGACGGGTCGGGCGGCGGGGCGCCCGGCGGGTCGAAGGGAACGAGCGACGAGCCGGCGCCGCAGGGGTCGACCTGGGGCAGCTCGCCGGCGGCCGGCAGGAGGCCGGCGATCACGGCGCCGAGATCGTCGGTGAAAGTGATGGCGTCGGCGACGAAGGGCGAGAGGTTCACCAGGGTGAACGCCAGGGTCACCGTGCCGCCCGGCAGCGCCGGGTCGTCGGTGAACGACTTGGAGAAGGCGACCTGGGCGACCACGAGGTCGGCCTTGGCGCTGCGGCTGGTCGTGGCGATGCCGTCTACCGTGGCGCCAACGCCGCTCGTCGTGTTGGTGAACGTGCCGCCGGGGGCGCCGGCCGGCACCTCGACCAGCAGGCTGAAGGTGCAGACCTCGCCCGGCGCCAGCGTGGCGCCGGAGAAGGTGAGCAGGGTGTCGCCCGCCGAGCCGGCAAGCGTCCCGTCGCCCAGGGAGCAGAGTCCGGTCAAGGGCAGCTCGCCCGGCGCCGCCTTGAGCCCGGTGATGCCGGTCGAGCCCGCGAGGTCGTCGGTGAAGGTCGTCCCCGTGGCGTCGGCGGGCGAGCCGGTGCTGTGGGTGAGCTGAAACTCGAGGGTCACCAGCCCCCCGGGCGCGACCGGGCCGCCGAGGAAGCTCTTGGTCAGCCGCGGCGCGCCCAGCACCTCGAGGTCGCCCGAGGTCCCGTCGCGCACGATCGGGGTCGCACCCAGGTCGGCGAAGAGCGGGTCGGTGGTGTTGGTGTAGATGCCGCCGGGAACGACCGGCACGTCGAGGACCACGCTGAAGGTGCAGGAGTCCCCCGGCATCCCGGCCTCGGCGAGGCTGCCGCCGGTGAACTCGAGCATGCTCGGGAATACGAAGGTCGTCGGGCCGATCGTCAAGCTCGCGACCGTCAGCTCCGATCCCGCACCGCAGGGGTCGACGATCGGATCCGGCATGCCCATGTCGACCAGGCTGTTGGCCTCCAGGTCCAGGATCGCGCTCTCCAGATCGTCGTTGAACTCGATGTCGGTCAGGGTCGAGGTCGGGTCGGTGTTCTTGATGAAGAACTCCAGGGTGACCGTGCCGCCCGCCCCCACCGGGTCGTCGATGAAGGTCTTGGTGAAGATCGGGAGGACGTCGACGAACAGGGTGTCGGAGGCCACGTTGCCGACCACGCCACCGCCGTCGATCGTCCCGGTGACGGCGGAGGTGGTGTTGACGTAGGCGCCGGGCGCCTCGGTGGCCGGGACACCCAGGGTCACCGAGAACTTGCAGAAGGCCCCCGGCGCGAGCGTCCCGCCGGCGAGCGTCAGGACGTCGCCGGCGGCGAGCGTCAGGGTCGAGCCGGCGCCGCAGGGGGGATCGGGGAACGGTCCGGAGTCGAAGGTGATCCCCGTCGACGGGGTGAAGTCGAGGTCGTCGGTAAAGCCGATCCCGGTCGCGGTGAAGTCGCGGTTCCGGTTGTCGATCCGGAACTCGAGCGTCACCGTGCCGCCCGGCGGCACCGGGTCGTCGAGAAAGGACTTGCGGATCCCGAGCGCGGTGGCGGTCGAGACCAGCGTGGCGGTGGCCCGGCCGGAGTTGACACTGGCGGAGGGGTGGACCGTGCCGATCAAGTCGCTCGTCAGGTTGTGGAGCGCGCCGGCGACGTTGGCGACGACGTCCACGACGACGGTGCAGGTCGCCCCGCCGACCACGACCTCAGATCCGTCGAACGCCGAGCCCAGGGCGTTGTACTCGATGGTGGTGCCCCCGGGAGGCGCCGTAAGGGAGATGAAGGTGCCGCCGCAGGTCGTCCCGATGTTGCTGGGACCTGCGATCACCATCCCGGGCGGCAGGACGTCGTCGAAATCCAGGGAGGTCACGTCGCCCGCGTTCGCCGTTTCCCCCGTGTTCGCGGTGTTGTCGATCAAGAAGGTCAGGGTGCTGCGTCCGCCCACCGGCACCGTGGGCGGCGAGAAGCTCTTCGAGAATCCCGGCCGGTCGTCCTCGACGATCAGGTCGTCCGCCGCGGTGCCGCTCGAGCCGGCGCTCGAGGTCAGCGTGCCCGAGACGTTCATGTGGGTGCCGATCGCCGTGCCGGTGATGTTGACCTTGACGGTGCAGCTCTTGCCGGCCCCGACGGTACCGCCGGCCAGCGAGATCGTGCTCCCCCCGGCCGGCGCGGTGAGGGTCGCTTGGCCGGCGCCGCAGGTGGTCGAGGCCAGGGGCGGGGTGGCGATCGTCGTCCCGGCGGGCAGCGGGTCGGAGAAGGCCAGGTCGGTGACCCCGCTCGCCGAGTTGTTGGCGATGGTGAAGGTCAGGGTGGTGGTGCTTCCCAAGCCGATGGTGTCGGGCGAGAAGACCTTGGTGAAGGTCGGCTGGGCGGAGGCTGCCGCGGCGGTCCCCAGAAGGACGAGGGCAGCCAGGGCGGCGCGGCCACCGGCGCCGCCCGGCAGGTTGCCGAGCCCACCGCGGGAGGCGATCCAGGCCCCGCCCGCCGCCACGAGCGCCGCGAGCAGCGCGAGCGCCCAGCCGGGGGTCGCCGGCGCCATCGGCAGCGTGCAGTCGGCCACCGTAGCGGTCAGGGCGTCGCCCTCGAGGCCGATAAAGGTCCCCGGCGAGTTGTTGACCACCAGGCGGACCGTGGCGCCGGCCGTGAGCGTGCCCATCACCGTGAAGGTGACCGTCTCGCTCACCGTCGTCGTGAAGGTGTGGGAGTTGCCGGTAGCCAGCAGGGTCGTCCCGCCGGCGTCCCAGACCTCGGAGGTCATCAGGATGTTGAGGGCCGAGGCGGCGGTCGCCTGGCCGTCGAAGATGGCGCCGTCCGTGCAGACCGTCTCGCTGCCGGCGACGACGTCGAAGGAGTGGTTCTGGACCGTCGCGAGCGACGAGCCAGCGGCGAGCGCCGAGCCCAACAAAATAGTCAAGACGAATCGACGAGCTTTCTTCACTGGCTCTCCTTGTTCTCCCCGAGCTTCTCCTAGCCTGCGCCTCGGCTCGCGCCGAGCCGCTCAACGGCAACCTACGACCGTCCGAATGCGACGAGTTTATACCCAAAGTCCGGGCCGAGGCAGAACGGCCCGGCAACGCGCGCAATCCGATGCCGCCAGCCGAGCTCGTCGCGCAGGTCGAGCTTTTGGCGGGCTGTCACCTGGACCCCTCAGAAGGGGTTGCCGAAGCTGAGGAACACGACCGCCGGGCTCTCGCCGGGCAGCCGGTCCAGCTTCCAGCCGACCTCGAGCCGCAGCGGACCGATCGGCGAGTCGTAGCGGACGCCGACGCCGGCGCCCGGCTTGAGCTCTCCGGGGTCGATCTTCCGCCAGTCGCTCCAGACGTTGCCGGCGTCGACGAACGCCACCCCGCCCACCGGTCCGGCGATCGGGAAGCGCCAGTCGAGGTTGGCGAGCATCAGGCCGTTGCCGCCCACCGGCACCAGCGCCCCGTCGCTATCGACCAGGGTGTCGCCGGGGATCCCCAGCAGGTCGCGGCGATAGGCGCGGTGCGAGGTACGGCCACCGGCGAAGAAGCGCTCCGAGATCGGCACCCGGCGCGACGGCAGCGCGCCGGGGCCTTCGCCCGGCGCCCGGCCGGCGAGCGGCTCGATCGCGCCCAGCCGCAGGCTCGCCACCGCCACTCCCAGGCGGCCGAGGTCGCGGTGCACGGTCTGCTGGGAGAAGCCCTTGACGAACTCGGCGTCGGTGCTCAGAAAGGGAAACGCGTACTCGGCCGACAGGTTCGAGCTCCAGCCGCGGCGCGGCTGCACCGGGTCGTCGCGGCGGTCGACCAGCCATCCGGGGCGCAGGCTCGACAGCGCGACCTCCTGGAGGTCCCGGTCGATGTCGAGCACCCGCGAGAGCTCGGCCGGGTCGAGCGCCGCGAACGCGGCGTCGGGCTCGATCTCGACGATCTTGTAGGTGTAGAGGAGAGTGATGCGCGAGCGCGGATAGAGCCGCGAGCTCTCGAGCTGGAAGCCCCGCCGCTTCGAAGTGAACGACTCCTCGATCTCCTCCACCGCGAACAGCGAGGCGGTGGTCGGCAGCTCGAAGCGGCCCAGAAACGGCTGGTGGATCAGCGCCCGCGCCAGCTGGTCGCGCTGGCTCCAGCGCAGGTCGATCCGGCCGTCGACGGCGCGTCGCAGGAGGTTGCCGTGCGAGAAGCCGACGATCGCCCGCGCCCCGTCCTCGGAGTCCCAGCCGACGCCGTAGGAGACCCGGCGGCTCTTGCCCTCTTCGACGCGCACGATGACGTCGCGCCGGCCGGAGAGCGGCGCCCCGGGCGCCAGCCGCACATCGACGCTCGAGAAGATGCCGAGTCCGTACAGGCGGCGCTGGACCCGCAGGAGATCGCCGCGGCTGACCTTGTCGCCGCGCTCGAGGCCGGCGGCGCGCAGGATGGGAGCCGACTCGGTCCGGGTGTTGCCGCGCAGGATGACCTGCTCGACCACCGTCCGCGGACCCTCCAGGACCTGGATCTCGACGTCGGCCAGCGTGTTGTCGTCGTTCCAGTCGAGCGACGCCGTCGCCTGCACCCGCGTGTAGCCCAGCTCCTCGTAGCGCGCCCGGACCGAGTTGAGGCTCTGATCGAGCAGCAGCGGGTGAAACGGGCCGCCTTCCCGGAGCCGCAGAAGCCGGCGCGCCTCGGGCTCGGCGAGGTGCTCGACGCCGCGGAAGACGATGTTGACGACGCGCCTTTGGGGGCCCTCTTCGACCGGCACCCGCACCGCCAGCCGCGAGCCGCTCTCCTCGACCACGGCCGGGCCGACGCGCGCGCGATCGAAGCCCCGTAGCGCCAGGTACGAGCGCACCGCGGCCAGGTCCTGCTCGAGAACCTGGTCGATCAGCCGGCGGCGCCCCCGAAAGCGGCGCTTGGCGGTCGTCTCGACCAGCGTTTCGAGCCGCGACTCCGGAATCGCGGTCATCGGCTCCCAGGCGACGCTCTCGAGCTCGTAGATCGGTCCCGGCTCGACCCGCACCACGATCCGGCGCAGCCGGTCGCCGCGCTCGGTGCTGGCGTCGACCTCCACCCGGTAGTGGCCGAGCTCTTGGAAGTGCCGGCGCAGGCGCCCGAGGTCGCGCGCCAACAGCGCCTCGTCGAAGCGCTCCGGGCCCTGGAGGGGCAGGACGCCGGCGCGCTCGAGCCCGGTGGCGTCGACCCCCGAGACCCAGACCTCGAAGCGCGGTCCGACGGCGACCGGATAGACCAGGTCCACCGCGGCCGATTCGGCGTCGTATTCGATCGCCGGCTCGCCGACCCGGGCGAGGCGGAAGCCCTCGCCGACCAGCCGGTCTTCGAGCAGCTCGGCGGCCTCGTGCACGGCCGATTCCCAGAGCCGCGCGCCCGCGCCGACCGGCAGCCGCTCCGCCAGCTCGGCCTGCGAGAACGGTTCCAGGGCGCCGTCGAACGCGACGCTCGCCACCGTGGCCGGCCGCCCGCAGTCGAAGTCGTAGGTCACGATCGCCTGGCCGGAGTCGGCGGGCTCGACGTCGAGCCGGATGCGGGCCTCGCGGTAGCCGGCTTCGCGGTGCAGGTCCTGCAGCCGGTAGAGGCCGCGCAGCAGGCGGCTCTCCGAGAGCGGCGCGGCGGGCCGCTGCTCGATCAGCTCGAAGAGGCGGGACGGCTTGAAGCAGGGCTGGCCGCCCAGATGGACGGCCGCCACCCGCGCCTGGGTCCAGAGGGCGAACACCACCTCGACCCCGTCGGGCCGCCTGCGCAGGTGCGCCTCGACCTCGGAGGCCTCGACCGCCGCCCGCAGGCTGCGCGCCGACCGGCGGATCTGCTCCGGATCGAGCGGCGCCCCGACCTCGACCGCGACCAGCCCGCCGAGGCCTTCGGGCGGCGACCAGCCCGCCTCCGCGCGCAGCTCGACCGCCACCACCCGCGGCGCCTCGAGCGTCCGCGCGGGCGTTGCCAGGACGCCGGC
The DNA here is from genome assembly GCA_041575955.1 of Thermoanaerobaculia bacterium. Taxonomy (GTDB): domain Bacteria; phylum Acidobacteriota; class Thermoanaerobaculia; order Multivoradales; family JAHEKO01; genus JAHEKO01. The sequence goes on along the minus strand of JBFGLX010000035.1, from coordinate 384 downwards.
CAGGAGCGCCGCCAGCCCGGCCGCGGCACACGCCGCCCGTGGCCTCAAAAGGCTTTCTCCCAGCGCAGATCGACCGAGTAGCTCGCGTCGCCGTTCTGGGTCAGGACGACCACCAGGGTCGGGCTGACGCTCCACTCGAGCTCCAGGATCTGCTCCTCCGTGGTGCTGGGATCGTAGGAGTAGGTCGCGAACAGGTCGCGCGAGATGCGCTCGCCGAGGGTCACCCGGGCCGACGAGAGATCGCCGCTCGAGCCGGTCAGGGGACTCACCCGCAGCCGATCGAGGCCGAACAGGCGGTTGACCCGCTCGGTCACCACCGAGGCCGCCTCGCCGGCCAGGAAGCCCTCGACCCCGAGGCCGTCCGCCGTGCCGTTGCCGCCGGCG
>JBFGLX010000034.1:0-17064 GCA_041575955.1 Thermoanaerobaculia bacterium | reverse complement strand
GAGCCGGCTGAAGCCCAGCCGGTGCCACCAGGTGCGGTCGAGCGACAGCAGGATGGTGGGCGCGCCGGCGGCCGGCGGGCGGTTCGACGAGCGCATCCAGAGGGCTCCGAGGAGAAGCAGGAGGGCCAAGCCGAGCGCGACGACGCCCCGCCGGCGGCTCATGCCCGCTTCGAGCCCGCCTCCGGATCGACCGGCTCGGCCCCCACCAGCGATCCGGCGCTGATCTTGCCGTGACGCAGGAAGACAGTCAGCGGATAGAGGAGCCCGATCGCCGCCTTGGGATCGTCACCCGCGAAGAGCTGCGAGACCGTCGTCTCGCGCTCGTCGAGCAGCGCCCGGATCGCCGCCAGCCGGTCGTCGCCCTCGAGATCCTCGCGCAGCCCGGCCAGCAGGCTGTCGATCCCGGCGCCGAGCTCGCCTTGCGCCAGGTGCTCCGTGGCCTCGTCCCAGGCCCGCTCGAGGCTCGTCCAGCGGGTCGCGCTCTCGGCCGCCTCTCGCAGGGTGGCGAGGAAGCCGAGCACCGGCGCCTCGGTGGTGATTTGCAGGTCGACGTCGGCGGGCGGCTCGACCGGCTCGCCGAGCGCCAGCCTGAACAGCATCCACGGGTAGTCGACGTTGGACGCGATCGCCTGGAAGAGCCCGCCGAACAGCCGTGGATTGACCTCGATCAGATACGCCGCGTCCTCCTCGCGGCCGGTCCACATGAAGTCGACCTCGGCGATGCCGTGCCAGTCGAGCGCCTCGAGCAGCCGGATCGCGGCCGCCTCGGGCGCCGGCGCCTCGACGCTGCGGCGCACCGCTCCGGGGGCGCCCTCGACGATGGTGCGCAGGTTGCGGTAGGTGAGCACCGCCCGCGGCTCGCCCGAGTCGAACAGCGCGCTCACGCAGTAGTCCTCGCCGGGAACGAGCTGCTGGACGATCGGCGGCTTGTCGTCCGGCCCGAGCCCTGCCGCCAGGCGCTCGAAGACCTCGACCAGCCGGCCGGCCTCATCGACGCGCTCGATGCCGACGCCGGCGACGCCGCTGCGGACCTTGACCAGCACCGGCGGCTCGCTCTCGCCCCGCAGGCGCTCGAGCTCGGCGGCGCTTTCGGGCGCCCAGGTGCGCGGCGTCTCGACGCCGGCCTGGCGCGCGATCTCGACCAGTCGGCCCTTGTCGCGCACCTGGTCGATGGTCTCGGCCGGCGCCAGGGCGAGGGCGATGCGCGACTCGAAACGCTGGCGATGGCGGGCGATCAGATAGGTCTCGCGGTGCACCGGCACGAGGACGTAGGGCACGCCCGGCGCCGGCCGGAAGCGCTCGATCGCCTCGTCCAGGGCGTCGAGGAAGCCCTCGGGATCGGCGGCCGGGTTGGGATAGACGAACGAGTCGATGCTGTGCTTGGACAGGCCGCCCGGCGTCAGGGCGATCTCGTCGCCGGTGATCACCTCGACCCCGTGGCCGCCCAGGCTGCGAACCGCCGCCAGCGCCTGCCAGCTGCGCGAGAAGGTCACGATGGCGCGTCCGGGCGCCGCTTTCGAGCTCATCCGGCTCACTCCTCCATCTCTTCGACGATCCGGCGCGCCCGGCGCCCGAGCAGCAGCGACGCCGCCAGGGTCGCGACGATGCCGCCGCCGAGCGCCGCATAGTACCCGACGCCCCGCGGCGTCCCGCCGCCGCGCTCGAGCGCCGCCAGGTCGCCGAGCCCGGCGCCCGACAGGGTGTAGAGCAGCACCGTCGGCAGGATCGCGACCGACGACAGCAGGTAGTCGCGCAAGCCGATCCGGCTGACGCCGAGCGCGTAGTTGAGCAGCCAGGCCGGCAGCACCGGCGACAGGCGGATCAGGACCGCGCTGCGCACTCCCTCCCGCCGCAGCGCCTTGCTCATCAGGGCGAAGCCGCCATCGGAGGCCAGCCTCCTTTCGACCCGGGCGCGCACCAGCTTGCGGCCGAGCACAAACGCGAGCGTGCCGCCCAGCAGGTTGCCGAGCGCGGCCCATAGAGCTCCGGTGGCCGGCCCGAACAGGACGCCGGCGGCGAGCAGAAAGGGGGCCGCCGGCAGGCAGAGGGGAATCGCCGCCGTCATCGCGGCCGTGAAGGCGGCCGGTCCCCAGCCGCCCAGGCGCTCGAACGACTCGGCCACCGTCAGCAGGGTCGCGGCCGCCGGTCGACGGAGGAGATAGGCGGCCGCGAGCAGCACCGCCAGACCGGCCAGGGCAAGGACCCGGCCGCGGCTCGCCGGCATCGAGATCCGGGCGCCCATTTCTAGCCGTCGCCGTCGCCGGCGCCCGACGAGTCTTCGCGTACCCGCTCCTTCATCGACCCCAGCCACCGGAGCACCGCGAAGTTGACGGCGCTCAGCACCAGCGCGATCTCGAACAGGCCGTAGGCGACCGCGGCGCCGACCGCGGCGGTGTTCCAGATGCTGGCCGCGGTGGCGGTGCCGTGGACGTTGAGGCCCCGCTTGACGATCGCGCCGCCACCCAGGAAGCCGATGCCGGTCATCAGGCCCTGGAAGAAGCGCGCCTGGGCCGCGGCGTCGCCCGCGCACACGGTCTGCGCCAGCAGCAGGTAGCCGGCGCTGGCCATGGCCACCAGCGGAAAGGTGCGCAAGCCGAGAGTCCGCTCCTCGCGCTCCCGGTCCCAGGCCACCGGCAGCGCCAGGACGAACGCGATCGCCAGCCGCGACAGGTGAAACTGGATGACGTCGAATTCCACGGCCCGAGCTCGGATGGGGAGTCGCGAGGGAATCTCGCGCAGGCCAGTCTACCCCGAAGCGGCCGGCCTCCGACGCCTACTCGCCGCTACCCAGCTCGGCGACCCAGATGTCGCCGCCTTGCGGCCGCTTGCGGTCGAAGAGCACCCAGCGCCCGTCGGGCGACCAGACGGTGTAGTCGATGCTGATGGTGGGGTCGTCGAACTCGAACACCTTGCGCCGCTCACCCCCGGGTCGCGCAGGGGTCAGGAAGATCGCCTGGTGGTCGTTGTCGAGGATCAGGGTCCGGTCGGGCGACAGCGACATGTGCCAACCGCCGCCGTTCTCCGACACCAGCTCGGGCTCGCCGCCGCCCACCGGAACGCGCCACGCGCCGCCCTCGGCCCCCCGGAAGATCACGTGGCCGCTGTCCGCCGTCCAGCAGAAGTAGTGGACGCCACCGAAGCTGTTGCTGGTGAGCTGGCGCTCGTCGCTGCCGTCGGCGCGCATGATCCACGCCTCGCGGCGGCCGCCGCGGTCGGACTGGAAGGCGATCCACTCACCGTCGGGCGAGTAGAACGGATTGATGTCGATCGCCGGATCGTCGGTGAGCTGCCGGAGCTCGCCGCTCTCCAGATCGACTGTCCAGACGTCGCCGTTGCCGCTCCGTGAGGAGAAGAAGGCGAGCCGGCGACCGTCGGGGGACCAGTTGGCCTGAAAGTCGCCACCGAGGCCCTCCGTCACCTGGCGAGTCGAGCCGTCGGCGAGGGACAGAAGCCAGAGGTTCATCTGGCCGCCCCGGTCGGAGTTGAAGGCCACCAGGGCACCGTCGGGGGAGGTGACGCCGCGGCTGTCCTCCCGGGTGGTCGCGACCAGGGGCTCCGGACCGCTGGTCGGTTTGCCGGTCGCCGGGTCGAGCGGTAGGCGCCAGATGTCGGCATTGAGGCTCGAGATCGCGAACGCGACCTCGCCGCCCGGGGCGGTCGTCGCCTGCAGGTCGTTGCCGGCGCCGCTCGTCACCTGCCCGGGCGGACCCGTCGGCGTGCCGTCGTCCCCGACCGGCACCCGCCAGAGGTTCAGCCCGCCGCTGCGATACGACGAGAAGTAGATGTGGGCGCCGTCTGCCGACCAGGCCGGCTCGACGTCGAGATAGGCGCTCTCGACCACCCAGCGCATCTCCCCGGTCGCCACGTCGACGGCCTTGATGTTGAAGCGGGTGGTCCAGTGGTTGTTCTGGAAGACGATCCGCGAGCCATCCGGCGACCAGTGGGGCAGCAGGTGGGAGACGAACTCGGAGTCGTCGGTGGTCACCTGCCGGGGGTTGCGCCCCAGCGGATCCGCCACCCAGATGCGGTGGGGTCCGACCCACGCGGCGTCGAACGCGATGCGGTCGCCCCCGGGCGCGAACACCGGGTTGAAGGCCTCGTCGGCGATCTTCATGAGCCGGCCGCCGGCGAGCTCCAGGCGCCAGATGTCGCCTTCGTCGTAGGTCGAGAACGGATCGGCGATCGACATCTTGCCGTCGGTCCGGTTCGAGCGCACGAACAGCAGGACCTCTCCGTCCGGAGACCACGCCGGCCGGAAGTCATCGACCTCGCCGTCGGTCAGCTGCCGCTCGTCGCCGCTTTCCAGGTCGAGCATGAACAGCTTGCGGTAGCCGTCGACCTCCCTGGTGAACGCCAGACGCCTGCCGTCGGCCGAGAAGGCCGGAAACTCCTCCACCGCCTCCGAGAAGGTCACCTGATGGAGCGTCGGCCGTGGCGGCGGGCGGCTCTCGAGCGTCTCCCAGCGGTGAGACCTGCTCAAGTAGGCCGCGATGCCGACCGCCACCAGGGTGAGCGCCAGCAGACCGGCCGCAAGATAGGCCCGCGACCGCCAAGCGTCCTTCGCTGGCGGCGGCACCGGCGTCCGCCGAGCTCCGCCGAGCTCGTCGGCGAGCCGCTCGAGCTCGTTGCGAACGTCGAGAGCCGTCTGGAACCGCCGATCGGGGTCCTTCTCCAGGCAGTGGTGAACGATGCGCTCGAGAGCCTTCGGCAGCTCCGGCTTGAGCGCGCAGACGCCGGCCGGAGGGTCGGCGAGGATCGCCGACATCACCGCAACCTGGGATCTGCCTTCGAACGGCCGCTTCCCTACCGCCATCTCGTGGAGCATCACCCCGAGCGAGAAGATGTCGGAGCGGTGGTCGGCGGGCCTGGCTTCGACCTGCTCCGGGGACATGTAGGCGGCCGTGCCCACGACCTGGCCGGCCTGGGTCAGCAGCGCCTCGGTTCGGAGCGAGGTCGCGTCCTGCGGCTCGTCCTCCGCCTGCTGTTTGGCGAGACCGAAATCGAGGATCTTCACCTGACCGCCGGCCGCGATCATCACGTTGGCGGGCTTGAGGTCGCGGTGAACGACGCCCTCCTTGTGAGCCGCCCAGAGCGCCTCGGCCAGCGGGATGGCGATCTCGAACAGGCGCTCGAGCGGCATGCCGCCCGGCGGAATCAGCCGATCCAGGCTCTCGCCATCGACCAGCTCCATGGTCAGGAAGTGGACCCCTTCGAACTCCTCCACCGTCAGCAGGGTGACGATGCCGGGATGGTTGAGCGCCGCCGCCGCCCGCGCCTCGCGCTCGAAGCGCTCCAGGCGGCCCGGGTCCGAGGCGAACCGCGGCGGCAGCACCTTGAGCGCCACCTTGCGACGCAGCTTGGTGTCCTCGGCGAGGTAGACCTCGCCCATCGCGCCGGCACCGATCCGGTCGAGGATCCGGTAGTGGGAGAGCGTCTGGCCGATCACAACCGAGCTCGAAGGAGCTCATTCTAACCGAGCGCGCTCGGCAGCCGGGCGCGGCTAGCGACCGTCTCGAAGCAGCCTGGCGGACGAGTAGACCCGCACCGCGCCTCGGCCGTCGCGCTCGGCGGGAGAGCCGACCGCCAGGTCGGCCACGCCGTCGCCGTCGATGTCGCCGATGCCGTAGATCGCCTCACCAAGCGCGCCACCGGCTCCGAGCCGCGCAGGCCATGGATCGGCTTGGCGAGATATCGAGCGCGCGACGCATCCACCGGCCCGAGCCGTTGTCCCTGCTCGCGGGACCAGGCTAGCTGGTAGCCGGCGAGAGCTCCTGGCGCAGCTTGCGCAGGGCGAGGAACGTGCGCGTCTTCACCGTTCCCAGCGGAATCCGGCTGCGAGCCGCGATCTCCCGCTGGCTCATCTCGCCGTAGTAGGCGAGCAGGAGGACCTCGCGCTGGGCCTCGGGCAGCACCCGCAGCGCCCGGCGCAGGCGCACGCGCTCCTGGCCGGCGTGCAGCTCGCGCTCGGCTCGCGGCTCGACGCTCGTCGCCCCCTCCCTCTGGGCCAGGGCGCGGGCTCGGTTCCGGGCGCCGGCCTTCCGGAGACGGTCGATCGCGCGGCTGCGGGTGATCTGTCCGAGCCAGGTCGACACCGCGGCGCGCCGGCGGTCGTACCGGTCGGCCCGTTGCCAGACGTAGAGGAAGACCTCCTGCACGACCTCCTCGGCGGCTTCGGTGGAGCGGACGATGCCCCTGGCCAGCCGCAGCAGCTGCCCCGAGAAGAGCTCGTGCAGCTCGGCGAGCGCCTGCGGGTCGCCAGCGGCGCAGCGGCCGACGAGCCGCTCCGCGACGGCTTGCCGGTTCTGCGAAGCGCCGCCACTCGAGCGCGGTTTTCGGCGTGCTACCCGCTGCGGACACGCGGTGACACGGCTGGCAGGCTGGTGGTCGATCTCAGCGATCATCGTTGGACTCCGATCGTTCGGTAGCGGAACCGGGCCGCTCAGGCCCGGCCGGGCTCCCGGTGCGCCGACGCTCCGGAGCGAGCCGACAGCGCGAAGGCCCCGTCTTCACCCAGAAGGAAGAGGGCCAGGCAGGCGAGAGCGACGAACACGGTGAACTCCCAGCCGCCGTTCGGGTGGGCGAAGACCCAGCCGTTCGGCCAGTGCACCGTGGTCGCCCCGAGCATCACGGGCACGTGGGCCAGGGCGGCCCAGCGCGTGTAGCGGCCGAGCACGAGCAGGCTCCCTCCGAGCAGCTCGGTCAGGAACACCGGATAGGCGAGCGGGCCGGGGACTCCGACGCTCTCGAAGAAGGCGGCGGTGCCGGGAAGCGTGTAGACCAGCAGCTTGAGCAGGGCGTGGGCGATGAACAGCACGCCCAGTCCGACCCGCAGGACGAAAACGGCGTAGGGACGGCTCTCGGTGTGACTCATCTCGATGGCTCCTTTTCGTCGAGAGTTATTTTTTGAGTAGATATTTCATGAGTGATTTAAATGGATAGAGTCGTAGCCGCCGACGTCCACGCTTCTCGAGGCTCCTATCCCTTCGAGAGCTCGCTCTCGACGGCGCGCAGCTCGTCGACCAGGACACGCAGCCGCGCCGCGCTCACGCCCGCGAACGCCCGGCGATCGGCGGCGTCCATCAGCGGATCGAGCTCGGCCAGCAGAGCCCGGGCGGCGTCGGTCAGGCGGCAGAGGACCTGGCGGCGATCGCTGGCGGGAGCCTCGCGCTCCACCAGCCCCTTGGCCACCAGCCCGTCGACGATCCGCGTGATGCCGGGCGCGTGCTCCATCATCCGCCCCCGGATCTCCATCGTCGGCAGGCTCTCGCCGGCGCCCCGCAGGATCCGCAAGACGTTGTACTGCTGCAGGCTGACGCCGTAGGGCGCGAGGACCCGGTGGAAGTGCCGCCTGAGGCTGTCCGCCGCCCGGAAGAGGGCCAGCACCGCGTGGGCTTCGGGTCGTACTTGTTTGCGTTTGGACATTCTCGACACCAAATGTGCTACTCGTTTATAGTTTACGAGTAAAATGATACTCCGGTTTCATCCCGTCCGTCAAGGCGATTCCGGGGTGACCGTCCGCTAGCGGTCCAGCCCCTCCGGTGGCGCGTCCGTCTTCCACGCCACCGTGCCTTCCGGATGCTCGTACCAGCCCGGCTCCTCGTAGCTCTCGATGCCCGGGCGGATCTTGATGATGGTGAACATGCCGCCCATCTCGATCGCGCCGTAGGGCCCGGTGCCGGTCATCATCGGCAGGGTGTTCTCGGGCGCGGCGGCGTGCTCGGCGTGGGCGGCGTGCTCGGCCATGCCGGTTGTGCCCATGGCCATGTAGCCGTCGACCAGGCGCGAAACCCGCTCGCCGACGTCGCGCAGGTCGGCGCCGATCGGGTTGGGAACCTCGTGCCCCATGGCGTTCATGGCGTGGTGGGTCTTGTGGCAGTGGAGCGGCCAGTCGCCGGGCACGTCGGCGACGAAGTCGGCGGCGCGGGTCTGGCCGTTGACGACGTTGAGCGAGCTCTCGGGCACCCATGCCGAGCGCGGGATCTGGCCGCCGTCGCTCTCGACCACCCAGAAGCGGTGGCCGTGGATGTGCATCGGATGGCTGGTCATCGAGACGTTGGCGAAACGCAGGCGCACCGAGTCGTCCTGGCGCACGACCAGCGGGCTGGTGCCCGGGTAGGCGCGGCCGTTGAGGGTGAAGATGTCGAAGTCGAGCATGACGCTCGGATCGGGCCGGTAGGTGCCCGGATGAATCGCCCACATGTGCGGGAAGATGCAGAAGTCGCGGTCGCGCGGCTCGGCCGGTGGGCGCTTGGGGTGGACGACGAAGAACCCCGCCATGCCGAGCGCCATCTGCACCATCTCGTCGGCGTGCGGGTGATACATGAAGGTCCCGTGCTGGCGCAGCTTGAACTCGTAGACGTAGGTCTCGCCCGGCTTGATGTGCGGCTGCAGGAGCCCCCCCACCCCGTCCATGCCGTTGGGAAGGAAGATCCCGTGCCAGTGGATCGTGGTGTGCTCGGGCAGCCGGTTGGTGACGAAGATGCGGACGTTGTCGCCCTCGACGGCCTCGATCGTCGGGCCCGGCGAGCCGCCGTTGTAGCCCCAGACCTTGACGGTCATGCCCGGGGCGAACTCCTGCTCGATCTCCTCGGCGACCAGGTGGAACTCCTTCCAGGCGCCGTTCCTGCGCCACTTCGCGCTCACCCCGTCCGGGGTCGTGACCGGCGTGTAGCCGAGCTCGGCCCGGAGCCGGCGGACCTCGGCGCGGGTCGGCGCCTCGGGGAGGGCGCGACGCGTCGACACCGTTGCCGGCTGCTCGGCCGGCGGACCGGCAGCGTGACCTGGCGGATGCTGATGCTGATGCTGGGCGTGCGCGTCATCCGACTGCGCCCCTCCGGGCGCCCGGGTCAGCAGGGCGGCTCCCCCGCCCACGGCGGCGGCGCGAGCGAGAAGGTCTCGGCGACTGATCATCGGTTCTCCTCCCGGCCGCCGCTGGCGGCCGCTCCGTGGTCTTGGTGGGCGCGCGGCGCGGCCGGCTCGACGAGGCCAGGGAGCGGCGAGCCGACCGCGCGCTCGAGCTCGATTCGAGCCTGCCAGTAGCCGGCCAGCGCCTCGAGGGCGCGGCGCTCGGCCGCCACCTCCTCGCCCTTGGCCAGCAGCAGATCGAAGGTGCCCACCAGCATCTGGTTGTACTCGAGCAGCGTCCGCTGGAGCACCTCCCGGCGCAGCGGCAGGATGGTGTCGCGGTAGAGGCCCACCAGCTCCCGGCCGGCCTCGAGCTCGGCGGCGCGCGCGCGCACCGTCGAGCGCGCCTGCGCCTCGAGGGCCCGGAGCTGCCAGCGCGCCCGCGCGAGCTCGGCCGAAAGAAGCGCGATCGACGCCTTGCCGGTGTCGAACAGGGGGAGCCGCAGCTCGACCGTGGGCCCGGTCAGGTCGATGCCGTCGGTCTCCCGCTCGCGCTCGACCCCGACCTCGACTCCGAACGGAAAGTAGCGCGTCCTCTTCTTCAAGGCGATGGCCCGCTCGAGGACGTCCACCGCCCAGCGCGCCGCGGCCAGGTCGAGCCGGTCGGCGAGCGCTCGCCGCTCGAGCTCGTGCGGGTCGAAGGCGTCCTCCGGAGGCGGCGGCAGCCGGGGGCTCGGCTGCCACGCCTCCGAGGCGTCCAGGCCGAGCGCCAGCAGCACCGCTTCGCGGTGGCGCATCCGGTCGACCCGCGCGCGGGCGAGCTCGGCCCGGCTCTCGCCCCACGCCGCCGCGGCGTTGGCCCGCTCGAGAGCGGTCAGGTTGCCGGCGTCGAACAGCGCCTGCGCGAAATCGGCCGCCGAGCGGTCGATCTCCTCGATCTGCTCCAGCCGGGCGACGAGCTCGAGCGCCGCCTGATAGGCGACCAGGGAGCTGCGCGCGGCGGCGACCGTGCCGAGCAAGGCATCGCCCACTTCGAGCCGGACCCGCTCGAGCTCCGCTTCGGCGATCCGGCGGCGCAGGGGCCGGACGAGCCAGTCCACCAGATCGCCGGTCACCGAGAGCGTCCGCTGGGTCTCGCCGCTTCCGGAGAGGGTGGCGAACGACAGACCCGGGTTCGAGAGCCGGCTCGCCTGGGCGAGGTCGGCCTGCGCGATGCCCAGCTCCTCGAGGGTGGCCTGAAGCTCCGGATTGCGCAAGAGCGCGACCTCGGCGCCCGAATCGGGGGTCAGCGGCGACGCCAGGAGCTCCGCCACGCGCTCGTCCGCGGCGGCTTCGGACCCTTCGAACCGCAGCCAGCGAACCTCGCCGGGATGCCGGCCGGCGACCAGCTCCCGCGTGCTCTCGAGCGTGCCCGTCGAATCGACGCTGACGCAGCCCGCGCCGGCAAGGAGGATCAGCGCGGTGGCGAACGGCAGGGTGGTACGGGCTTTCATCGGGTCTCCCTCGCGGCCCGCCAAGCGTAGGCGGATCGCGCGCCGACCACAAGCTCGGAGCTTGCCGCCGGGCAGCGCGGCCCGCCGGGCATCGAGTTGTTGACACACGCGGCGGCCGGCCATAGGTTCCTGACCGGCAACCGGACATCTCGCGCGGGAAGAAGATCTGACGACGGAAGAACACAGCCTCGGTCGCTCGGTGGGGCTCTGGGGCGCCACCGGCATCGGCGTCGGCGCCATCGTCGGTGGCGGCATCCTCGCGCTGGCGGGGGTGGCGTTCGCGACCACCGGTCCCGGGGCGATGGTCGCCTTCGCGCTCAACGGCGTCATCGCCGCGCTCACCGCCCTGAGCTTCGCGGAGCTCGCTTCGACCTTCCCGGTCTCCGGGGGCACCTACGCGTTCGCCAAGAAGACCCTGCCCGGCGAAGCCGCGTTCATGGTCGGCTGGGTCGTCTGGCTCGCCTCGATCGTCGCCGCGGTCCTCTACGCGCTCGGCTTCGCCTCCTACGGGAGCTTCGCGGTCGCCAACCTCTGGCGGCTCGCGGGCGGCTCGGCGCCACCGGTCTGGCTCGAGAGCCGCGGCGGGCTCCTGGCGGTGGCGATCGTCGCGACCGCCGCCTACACCCTGATGCTCTACCGGAAGGCCGCGGGCGGAGGCATGTGGGCCACCGTGGGCAAGACGGTCGTCTTCTGCCTGCTGATCGCCGGCGGGGTCTGGGCGCTCACCGACGAGCCTCCCTCCGAGATCGGCGGCAAGCTGACGCCGTTCTTCCCCGGCGGGTCGCTGGGCCTCTTCCAGGCCATGGGCTACACGTTCATCGCGCTCCAGGGCTTCGACCTCATCGCCGCGGTCGGCGGCGAGGTCAAGGATCCGCGCCGGGTGATCCCGCGCGCCATGTTCCTGTCGCTCGGCGCCGCGCTGGTCATCTACCTGCCGCTGCTGTTCGTCATCGCCACCGTGGGGGTCGATCCGGGCGGCTCCATCACCAGGCTCAGCGCCGAGGATCCGGCGACGGTGGTCGCCACGGCCGCCCGGACCTACCTGGGCCCGTTCGGTTTCTGGCTGGTGGTGGTCGCCGCCATCCTCTCCATGCTGTCCGCCCTGCAGGCCAACCTGATGGCCGCCTCGCGCGTGGCGCTCACCATGGCGAGGGACCGGACGCTGCCACACGCGCTCGGCGATCTCCACCCCACCAGAGGCACGCCCGCGACCGCGGTCGTGGTGACCTTCCTGATCGTGGTCGCCATCCTCGTCCTGGTCCCCGACGTCGCCGCCGCCGGCGCCGTGTCGAGCCTCATCTTCCTGATCTCGTTCGCGCTCGCCCACGTGATCGCCATCCTGATGAGACAGCGGGGCGGCGGCTCGAAGGACGCCTTCCGGGTGCCGGGATTCCCCGCCGTGCCGATCGTCGGCGGCCTGGCGTGCTTCGGGCTGGCGCTCTATCAGGCGTTCGTCGTGCCGTCCGCAGGCCTGATCGCCGCGCTCTGGCTGGCGTTCGGCTTCGGCCTCTACTTCTTCCTGTTCGCGCAGCGGGCGGAGGTGGTGGACGCCTCGGCGGAGGGCCGCGATCCGGATCTCGTGCGCCTGCGGGGCCGGGCGCCGCTGGTGCTGGTGCCGATCGCCAAGCCCGCGAGCGCGCCGGCGATGGTCGAGCTCGCCAACGCCATCACGCCGCCCAAGGTCGGCCGGGTGCTGCTTCACACCGTCGTCCAGCCGCCCGGCACCTGGGAGCGCGGCGATCTCGCCCAGCAGCTCGCCGACGTCGAAGCGATTCTCCGTCAGTCCTTCTCGCTGTCACTCGAGTCGGGCTCGGCGCCCGAGCTGCTGACCACCGTGGCGCGCGACCCGTGGCTGGAGATCGCGCGAGTCGCCCGGGTCCATCGCTGCGCGAGCCTGCTGGTCGGCCTCGGGCAGCTGTCGCGGGAGACCATGAACACCCGGGTCGGGGGCTTGATCAATGCCGTGCAGTCCAACGTGGTGATCCTGCGGGCCCCCGAAGGCTGGACGCCGGCCGCGGCCCGGAGCGTCCTGGTGCCGGTCGGCGGCCGTCGCGATCAGAGCGTGCTGCGCGCCCGCCTGCTCGCCAACCTCTCCCGCAGCCGCCAGCGCGACGTCACCTACCTGCGCGTCCTGCCCGAGAACGTCTCGAGCCGCGACTACGGCGAGGCCGAGCGACGGCTCTCGCTCCTGGCCCACGACGAGTCCTCGCGCCAGGCCCAGGTGCGGTTGGCGCGCTCCGGCGACGCGCTCGCGGAGCTGGTCGCCGCCTCCGAGAAGGCCGACCTGGTCGTCGTCGGCCTGCAGCGGCTGACCAACCGGCGGCGCACGTTCGGCGAACTGACGCTGCGTCTCGCGACCGAGACCTCGAGCCCCCTGATCCTGATCAGCCAGCGCTAGACCTTCTCCCCAACGCCACCGCCCTAGAAGGCCGGCGAGTAGAAGGAACCATCGGATCGGCGCTGTGAAACCAATGATGCAATACTTTCGTACATACTAAAGTAACGGCCCGGTCGAGATCGGGCTCAAAACAGAATGAGCGAATCCTGCTGCCCGGTCCCGTCCGCCCTCTCCGACGCCACTCGCTGCCCGGTCGACGGCTTTGCCGGCCAGCCTGTCGACTGGATCACCGTCGCGGCGCTCGCGCGCGGCTCGGTGCCGCCGAGGCAGGTCTTTCGCCTTTGCCGCGCCTCCGACTGCGAGGTCGTCTACTACGGCTCTGGCGGAGCGGTGCTCACCGTGAGCGATCTCGACGTCCGGCCCGGGTTCAAGAACGGCAGCGACGGACTCGTCTGCTACTGCTTCCTCCACCGCGAGGCGGACATCGTCCGCCAGCTCACCGACACCGGCCGGACCGAGATATTCGAATCGATTCGAAACGAGGTCGAGGCGGGCAACTGCGCCTGTGAGGTCCGCAACCCTGCCGGGAAGTGCTGCCTGGGCGAGGTCCGGGAGACGATTCGAGATCTCGAGAAGAAGCTGGAGGTTCGCCCATGAAGTGCGTCGGACCGACCCTGGCGCGCGAGGAGATCGCCGCGATCCGCAAGAGCCTCGAGTTCGCGCCCGAGCTGGAAGAAGCCGCCGAGCTCTTCAACCTGGCCAGCAACTCGACCCGGCTCAAGATGCTGTTCCTGCTCGACCGCTTGAAGGAGCTGTGCGTCTGCGACCTCGCCGAGATGCTCGACGTCTCGGTCTCCGCCGTGTCCCAACACCTCGCGAAGCTTCGGGCCTACGGCCTGGCCGTGACCCGCCGCGACGCCCAGACCATCTACTACCGGCTTTCGGACCATCCGTTCCTAGCCAAGCTTCGCCCGACCTTCCTGCAGGAGATCGAGTGGGAGCCGGTCGAGACGCGGTCATCCTCGGCCAGGAAGATCCCAAAAGAAGAGTCATGAGCCATCCCCAAGTGGATGAGATCGTCGAAGAAACCACCAAGGCGATGCCATCGCTCGACGCGACCGAGCAGCGAATCGCGGTGGCCGTCTACGAGACCCTCGCCGAGGGCGACGCTTCTCCACCAAGCCATCTGGAGGACCGTCGAAGCATGAGCGAATCCACCTCATCCAAGAGTGTCGTGGGCGCCGCCGCCGCGGGCGCGGGAGCCGCCGCCCTGGCCACGGCCGCCGGCGCCTGCTGCTTGCCGATCGTCGCTCCCCTGGTAGTGGCCGTGCTCGGCGCGAGCGGCGCGGCGTGGGCCGCGGGCCTCAAGCCGTACAGCCTGGTGATCCTGGGTTTCGCGGCCCTGCTTCTCGCCTACGGCTACTGGATGGTCTACCGGCCCCGGCCCGAGCTCGCCGGCGAAGCCTGCCCCGTCCAGCGACCGCTGAGCCCGCGCCTGGTCCTCTGGCTGGCGACCGCGCTCTGGGCCGTCGCCGCGGTGCTGAACCTGGCGCCGCAACTCTCGAGCTACCTGCTTTGATCGCCGTCAACCCATGAGGAGAATCATGAGACGAAACCTGCGTCCGGACGTCTTGACGATCGCCGCCCTGCTTTCGATCGGCGGCATCCTGGGCCTGGTCCACGCCCAGGAGAAGCCGACCCACCAGACGATCGCCGGCGATCTCGAGCCGCTGCGCACGGCCTTCGACGCCCACCCGGAAGACGTGCGGGCGATCCTGCTCGCGTCGCCGACCTGAGGGGTCTGTCTTCGGGGGGTCTCCGAAGTCAAAAAGAGCCTGCTGGACGAAGCCGAGATCGAGAACCTGTCCGTCCACCTGGTCTGGTCGAGCCAGCTCGGTGCAAAGGAAAAGCACGTCGCCGGCGGGGCCGATCTGATGCGGGATCCGCGCGTCGCTCACTACTGGGACCCCGACCAGCGGGTCGGAACGGCCTTCCAGCCTCACATCGCCGATCTCGGATCGCCGGCGTGGGACGTCTGGATGCTGTTCGCGCCCGGCGTTCTCTGGGAGGGTGAGGCGCCGCCCCAGCCCACCTGGTGGGAGCATCAGCTCACCGGCCTGGGGCTCGAGGAGCTGCGACTCGATCCCGACCGCTTCGCCGCGAAGGCCGTGGCGATGAGCCGCGCCGACTGACGGCGCGCGCGTGCGGCTCGGGACGCCGATCGGGATAGAGTCGTCCGCGTCGACCATGTCCACGAGCTACGACGCCATCATCATCGGGGCCGGCATCCTCGGCTGCTCCACCGGCTTCGAGCTCGCCAAGCGCGGCTACCGGACCCTGAACGTCGACAAGCTGCACGGCGCCGGCTACGGCTCGACCGCCGCCTCGTGCGCGATCATCCGCTTCCACTACTCGACGCCCGGCGGCGTCGCCCTGGCGCGCGAGAGCTACCACTACTGGCTCGACTGGGGCCATCATCTCGGCGTCGCGGACGAGCTCGGGTTGGCCCGTTACGTCAACACCGGCTGCCTGGTGTTCAAGACCGACAAGAACGATCACCTGCGCAAGGTGAAGGCGAGCCTGGACGAGCTCGAAATCGCCTACCGGGAGCTCGATCTCGAGGGGGTGAAGAGGCTGTTGCCGAACCTCGACACACGCCGGTTCGGACCGCCGGTCGCGCGCCACGACCCGCGCTTCGGCGAGCCCACGGGCGACGCCGTGGCCGGGGCGGTCTACATCCCCGAGTCGGGCTACATCAGCGACCCCCAGCTCTCCTGCCACAACGTCCAGCGGGCGTGTGAAGCCCGGGGCGGCGAGTTCCGGTTCAACGTCGCGGTGACCGAGATCGTGCGCCACGCCGGCCGCGCCGCCGGCGTCCGGCTCGCGGACGGCACGGCGATCGAGGCGCCCGTCGTGGTCAACGTGGCCGGCCCGCACTCGACCCGGATCAACCGCCTGGCCGGCGTCGAGTCGGGCATGGCGATCAAGATCCGGGCCCTCAAGCACGAGGTCTGCCACCTGCCGGCCCCGGCCGGCTCCGACCCCGACGTCCTCGGACCGATCATCTCGGACGGAGACGCCGGCGGCTACTTGAGGCCGGAGACGGGCGGCCACGTGCTGGTCGGCTCGGAGGACCCGCCCTGCGACGAGCCCGCGTGGGTCGAAGACCCCGACGACTACAACAGCGGCTTCAGCGAGCAGTGGTTCACCCAGGTCCTGCGCATGGCGCAGCGGTTCCCAGAGCTGCCGGTGCCGATGCGGCCCAAGGGCGTGGTCGGCCTCTACGACGTCACCGACGACTGGATGCCGGTCTACGACCGCTCGGACCTGCCCGGCTTTTACATGGCGGTCGGCACCTCGGGCAACCAGTACAAGAACGGACCGGTGGTCGGCAAGCTGATGGCCCAACTGATCTCCGAGGTCGAGGCCGGCCGCGACCACGATCGCGACCCGGTGCGCTTTCGCCTCGAGCACGTCGGCCGCGACCTCGACCTCGGCTTCTTCAGCCGGCTCAGGGAGATCCATCGGGACTCGTCGTTCTCGGTGATCGGCTAGGGCGCGGTTGCCGTGCACATCGCTGGAGACCGGTCTATGCAGATATTCGGATGTGCCTACCTGAACCGGCCTGTGACATCCTGCGCAGCTTGGGCCGGAGAGGTCTCGAAGAATCGGCGGAGACGACGTCAATCCGGCATGGCGAGATCGCCAGGCTACAAGTAGAGAAGGTGACGCCGATGATCGAAGAGAAGCGACACATGGATTGCGCATGGCGGCTTGCGACCGCTATGTTCGTGTTGGTGCTGCTGAGCGGCACCGTACCCGCGGGAGCTGCTCCCGACTGTCGTGGCCGTCTCCAGTTCGACGAGCCTTACGAGTGCCTGTTCCGTGGCGATCAATCCGCAGCGTTGGTCGGCGCCAGCATCCTGTTCGAGGAGTTCGATGGCAACGCCTTCCAGGCGACCCTCGACTTCCTCGGCGAAGCGAGCGTGGCCCACTGTACTTGCAAGACGAGCCCACCGAATCGGTTCGACCAGGCAAAGGGGTTCGAGTGCGTGACCGGTTTTGCCGCGTCTGTGGCAGAGACCTTCGAAGCGAACGTCAGCGGCAATGGTGGCAAGCTCTCGAAAGGGCAGCTCTGGTCTTCCGACCCTCTCGGACAGGGCTTCGCGCGGTTCATCTTCGACTGCAGGGCCACGTCGGCAAACGACGAGACGGGCGGCGATGACGGCGATAGCGACGGCGACAGCGACGGCGATAGCGACGGCGATAGCGATTCCGCCGGCGATCCCGATGGCGACAGCGACGATCGGAGCGGCGACAAGGTGCTCCTCTGCCACAAGGGCAAGAAGACCATGGAGGTCCCCAGCTCCTCGGTCCAGAAACACCTGG
>JBFGLX010000033.1:0-17182 GCA_041575955.1 Thermoanaerobaculia bacterium | reverse complement strand
CTGCAGCACGCGCAGCAACCGCACCTGCGCCGGCAGCGGCATCTCGCTGATCTCGTCGAGGAGGATCGTGCCCCTGTGGGCACGCTCGAAGCGGCCGCGCTTGCGGGACAGGGCGCCGGTGAAGGCGCCCTTCTCGTGTCCGAACAGCTCGCTGTCGATGAGCGAGTCGGGGATGGCGCCGCAGTTGACCGCCACGAACGGCCCCTTGGACCGCGGCCCCTCCTCGTGAACCGCCCGGGCGAGCCGCTCCTTGCCGGTGCCGGTCTCGCCCAGCAGCAGCAGCGAGCTGTCGGTGTCCACCACCTTGCGCGCCAGGGCCACGAACTCCTGCATCCGCGGGCTGAGCGAGACGAAGTCCCGGAGGCGGCTCTCGCGCAGGGGGGAGGTTGCGTGCACCGCCCTCCTGACGCTGTCGAACCGGCGCTGCACCAGGGCCTGGATCGTCTCGGTCAGCTCGTCGATCGGCAGCGCGCTGCCCAGCACGGCGAGGCAGCCCGCCCGGATCGCGGCGGCCCGGAACTGGGAATCCTCCCGATCGTGGACCAGCACCACGTCCGGGCTCTCGGGGCGCGCGCACACTTCTCGCACCCAGTCCTCGATCGGCGTCGGCAGCAAATGGGTGCCGGCGATGACCATCTCCGGAGCGTGGGCGCGCAACGCCTTGCCGATCTCGCGGGCGCTGCCGGCCAGGGTCACGTTGGCGGGTCCGAGGCGGCGCTTCAGCTCGCGGCCCAGCGCGGTGGGCTCGAGCGCACAGACGACATCGATCGGCATTTTCCCTCCTGCCGGCGCCGAAGCGCGGCAGCGAGGGCGATTCTCGACAAACGGCGCGCGGAGCGCAAGGGGAGCTTGCCGAGGGGACCTCGGCCCGGCTACCCGATGCCCGTCGCCCTCAGGACCTGGAAGGTCACCAGCGCCGCGACGTAGGCCAGCGCGCTCATGTAGCCGAGCTGCACCAGCGGCCAGCGCCAGCCGCCGGTCTCGCGCCGGGTGATGGCCTGGGTCGACAGGCACTGCATGGCCAGCACGTAGAAGATCAGCAGGCTGGCGCTGGTCGCGGTCGTGAACACCGGCCCGCCGTCGGCGCGGGTCGCGGCCCGCAGGGTGTCGAACAACGACCCGGGACTCTCCTCGGCGGCGCTCTCGCCGACGCCGTAGACCACGGCCAGGGTCGAGACGATGACCTCGCGGGCGGCGAAGGAGCTCAGGATGCCGACGCCGATCTGCCAGTCGAATCCGAGGGGCTCGAGGGCGGGCTCGATGAAGCGGCCGATGCGGCCGGCGAAGGAAGCGGCCAGGGCGTGCTGGCTCGACAGCGCCTCGGCAGCGCGGACGAGTTCGGCGGCCGCCGCGCCGTCGCCCGAGGCGGCCAGGGTCGCCGCCCGCCCGCGCATGGCGCGGGCCTCGGCGGGCGGCTCGCTGGCCGGGAAGCTGGCCAGCGCCCAGAGCACGATCGAGACCGCCAGGATGATCGAGCCCGCCCGGCGCACGAAGATGCGCGCCCGATCCCAGGTCGCGAACAGGGCGGTCTTGAGGCTCGGCAGCTTGTAGCTCGGCAGCTCGAGCACCAGCGGTTTGGCCTCCCCGGGCAGGATCGTCCGCTTGAACGCCGCGGCCATGCCCAGGGCGGCGGCGATGCCGAGCGTGTAGGCGGCGGTGAACACCAGCGCCGCTTCGAGCGGGCTGTGAGGGAAGAGGAGCGCCGTCAGGATGGCGTAGACCGGGATGCGCGCCGAACAGGAAAAGAGCGGCAGCACCAGAATGGTGACCAGCCGGTCGCGCCGGTCCTCGATCACCCGGGTCGACATGATCGCCGGCACCGCGCAGGCGTGGGCGGAGAGCATGGGCACGAAGGCCTTGCCGGGCAGCCCGACGCGGCGCATCAGCCGATCCATGACGAAAGCGGCCCGCGCCAGGTAGCCGGTGTCCTCGAGCAGTGCCAGGAAAAAGAAGAGGATGCAGATCTGGGGCAGGAAGACCAGGACGCCACCGACGCCGCCGATGATGCCCTCGACGATCAGACTCTTGAGGTGGCCGTCCGGCAGCCGGAGGTCGAGCGCCGCGCCGGCGCCGGCGAAGCCGCGATCGATCCAGTCCATCGGCACCTCGGCCACCCAGAAGATGAGCGCGAAGACCACGAAGATCACCGCCAGGAAGGCGGCGACGCCGACCTGGGGGTGGGTGAGGAAGCGGTCGATGCGGTCGGTCCGGGCGCCCGGGGAACGTGGACCGGCGGCCGTGCAGCGCATACCCACCGACTCGGCCCAATCGAAGCGCGCTTTGAAGGGACAGCCCGCGCACTCCTCGGGCGCCGGCACGGCCTCGAGCGGAGCCGGCCTCCAGCGCTGCCGGGTGACCAGCTCGAGACGCCGCTTCAGCTCCGGCACGCCCCGACCGCTGCGCGCCGCCACCGGCACCACGGGGCATCCCAGCTCGGTCGCCAGGTGGTCGGCGTCGATGTCGATCGCCGAGCGCTCGGCCAGGTCGACCATGTTGAGCGCCACCAGGGTGGGGATGCCGAGCTCGAGCACCTGGCTGGCCAGATAGAGATTGCGCTCCAGGTTGGTGGCGTCCACCAGAAGGACGACGAGGTCCGGCTGCGCCTGGCCCGGCAGGTGGCCGAGCAGGGAGTCGCGCGCCACCCGCTCCTCGGGCGTGCGCCCCGACAAGCTGTACAGCCCGGGCAGGTCGAGGACCCTGACGTGGCGCCCGCCCACCGTGGCGTGGCCGATCCGGCGCTCGATCGTTGTGCCGGGGAAGTTCGCGGTCTTCGCGCGCAGCCCGGTCAGCGCGTTGAACAGCGTCGTCTTGCCCGCGTTGGGATTGCCGACCAGCGCCACCAGCAGCTCGGAGTCCGCGCCACCGGGCGCCGGGGGCGCCATCGATCTGGATCCCCGAATCACCCGATCCCCCGCGGCAGGCGCCGTTCGCCGAACGCGTCGCCGGCGCACGGCTCGACCCGCACCCGCGCCGCCAGCCGCGCCGAGACGCCCAGCCGCGAGCCCAACACCTTGAGCACCAGCGGATCCCCGGCCTGGACCAGCATCACCTTGCGACCGAGGCAGACGCCCAGCGACTTGAGGAGATCCACCTCGCTCTCCCCCGCCTCGACCTCGCGGACGATGCCGCAGTGGCCGGGCTCGATGGCGTCGAGGCTCAGAAGCCTTCCGGAATCGGTCACGCTCGACATCTCGCGCCTAGCTGGCAAGGAGAACTCTAGCGACGATCTCCGCTCGGCGACCCACCCGAACGGGCTGGCCTGGGTCCACGCGGCCCGAGCCAGCCCCGGACGGGGTGCCCGAGGCTTTCCGGGCCACGACCCGGTGGGGGCGACCGCCTGCGCCCTGATAGGCTGACAGCCGGCGTGCTGCAAGTACGAACGATGAGATGCTCCGCCGCGGTCGCCGGGCTGCTTCTCGGCCTGGGGCTGCTCTCCGGGAGCGGGCCCGCCCGAGCCCAGGATTGGCAGCGCCAGCGGAGCCGGCTGCTCGAGATCGTCCGCGCCGACGTCCTCGAGACGCAGCGCCAGCTCGGCAAGGACCGGCTCGCAGACCGGGTCTTCGACGCGCTCGGCAGGGTGCCGCGCCACGAGTTCGTGCCGCCGGAGTACCGGGCCTACTCCTACCAGAACCGGCCGCTGGCGATCGGCTACGGCCAGACCATCTCGCAGCCCTACATCGTCGCCATCATGACCGACCTGCTCGAGCCCGAAGCGGACGACGTGGTGCTCGAGGTGGGCACCGGCTCCGGGTATCAGGCGGCGGTGCTGGCCGAGCTGGTGCGCACCGTCTACACCATCGAGATCATCCCCGAGCTGGGCGCGGAGGCCCGGGCCCGGCTCGAGCGGCTGGGCTACGACAACGTGGCGCCCCGCATCGGCGACGGCTATTACGGCTGGCCGGAGCACGCGCCCTTCGACTCGGTGATCGTCACCGCCGCCGCCGGGCACGTGCCGCCGCCCCTGGTCGAACAGCTCCGGCCCGGCGGGCGCATGGTGATCCCGGTCGGCAGCCCGTTCTCGGTGCAGCACCTCATGGTGCTCACCAAGCACGCCGACGGCTCGGTCACCAGCCGGCAGGTCCTGCCGGTCGCTTTCGTGCCTCTCACCGGCCGGCGCTGAGGCCGGGGGATGCGGCTGCGTCCAGCCCGACTTTCTCTAGCCGTCGGGCTGCTCTCCGGAGCGGCCCTGGCGTACCAGATCCTGCTGATGCGGCTGTTCTCGATCGTCCAGTGGCACCACTTCGCCTACATGGTCATCAGCCTCGCCCTGCTCGGCTACGGCGCGAGCGGCGCGCTGCTGACGCTCTTCCGCCGGCAACTCCTCGACCGTTTCCGGACGGCGTTCGCCCTCTTCGCGGCGCTCTTCGGCCTGCTCGGGCCGGCCTGTTTCTGCCTCGCCCAGCGGATGCGACTCAACCCGCTGGAGATGATCTGGGAGCCGCGTCAGCTCGGCGCCATCGGCGCCGTCTACCTCCTCCTCGCGCTCCCCTTCCTGTGCGCCGGCACGGCGATCGGCCTCGCCCTGGCGCGTTTCGAGCGCTCGGCCCACCGGATCTATCGCGCCGACCTGGTCGGCGCCGCGCTCGGCGCGATGGGTGCGATCGGTGCTCTCTACCTCTGGCCGCCGGCGACCGGCCTGCGGATGGTGGGCGCGGCCGGCGGCCTGGCGGCGATCCTGGGCTGGACGGCGCGCGATCGACGGCGGCCCGGCGCCGGGGACGAGGCGGCCACCGGCCCGCGCGCCGGCCGGGCCGCGGCCGCGCTCGCCTCGGGAGCGGTCCTGCTCGCCGTGCTCTGGCCCGCGGGCTGGCTCGAGCCGCGCATGTCCGAATACAAGGCGCTGTCGAAGGTGCTGGCGGTGCCGGGAACCGAGGTGGTGGCCGAGCGCTCGAGTCCGCTCGGAGCGCTGGCGGTGGTCTCGTCGCCGCGGATCCCCTTTCGCATGGCTCCGGGCTTGAGCCTGGCGTTCTCTGGCGAGCTCCCCGAGCAGAGGCTGATCCTGCGGGATGGCGAGGTCGCCGCGGTGGTCGATGGCGCTGATCAGGGGGGCGAGCCGCCCGGCTATCTGCGCTACCTGCCGGCCGCCCTGCCGTTCGAGCTCTTCGAGCGCGCCGGTGGCCGCTCCGGCCCCGGGGCCGCGCTCCCCGGACCGGGGGTGGCCGTCCTGGGCGCGGGCTCCGGCACCGGCCTGGCGCTGGCGCTGGCCTACGGCGCGGCCGAGATCCACGCCGTCGAGGTCGATCCCCGCTTGCTCGAGCTGTGGACCGGCGAGCTGGCCGCTTTCGCGGCGCGCCCCTACGACGATCCGCGGCTGCGGCGGCACGCCATCGATCCGCGCGGCTTCCTGGGCTCCACGCGCCGGTCGTTCGACCTCATCCTGATGCCGCCGGTCGGTGGCGGGACGGCTACCGGGACCGCCGACTCGATGGGCGAGAGCTACGTCCACACGGTCGAGGCCCTCGCCCTCGCCATCGGCGCATCGAGCGACCACGGGCTGGTGGCGATCGAGGGCGAGATCACGGCGCCGCCGCGCGTCAGCCTGAAGCTCGTGGCCGCCGCGGCCGCCGCCCTCGAGCGCTGGGACCTCGATCCGCGCCGGCACCTGGCGGCGATCCGCAGCTGGAGCCGATTCGTGGTCGTCATCAAGCGATCGGCCTTCGACCCTCGCGACGTCGCGTCCCTGCGCGCCTTCTGCCGCGAGCGCGAGTTCGACCTGGCCTACTACCCCGGGATGGCGGCGGCCGAAGCCAACCGCTTCCACCTGCTCGACGAGCCCGAGCTCTTCCGCGGCATCGCCGCGCTGCTCGGCCCGTCGCGCGCCGAGTTCATTCGCGGCTACAAGTTCGACATCCGGCCGACCACCGACGACCGGCCCTACCCCCTGCACTTCTTCCGCTGGCGGACGCTCGGCGAGCTCGTGCGCCTGCGCACGACCGGCGGGGCGGCGCTGCTCGACTGGGGCTATCTCGTGGTCGTCGCCACGCTGCTGCAGGCGGCCCTCGCCGGCCTGGTGCTGATCCTCCTGCCCCTCTGGTGGCTGCGCCGGCGCTCGCCGGCGGCAGGCGCAGGCCGGGCGGGGCTCTACTTCCTCTGCCTGGGGCTCGCGTTCCTGCTGCTCGAGATCGCGTTCATCCAGAGGCTTACCCTCTTTCTGGC
The DNA here is from genome assembly GCA_041575955.1 of Thermoanaerobaculia bacterium. Taxonomy (GTDB): domain Bacteria; phylum Acidobacteriota; class Thermoanaerobaculia; order Multivoradales; family JAHEKO01; genus JAHEKO01. Next base: position 11,026 of record JBFGLX010000033.1, on the reverse strand, counting down.
GCATCCGCTGCTCGCCGCCGGCGTCGTGCTCGCCGGCTTCCTGCTGTTCGCGGGGCTCGGCAGCGGCGCCTCGCGCCGCCTCGAGGAGCTCTGGCCGCGGGCGCCGATCCCGTCGGTCGCGGCCGCGATCGTCGCCCTGGCGCTCGCCGAGCTCGGCCTGCTCGGATGGCTGTTCGAGCGCGGTTCCGCCTGGCCCCTGGCGCTCAAGCTGCCGGCGGCGCTCGGGGCGATCGCGCCGCTCGCGTTCCTGCTCGGCATGCCGTTCCCGCTCGGGCTGCGACGGCTCGCCGCGAGCCGCGGCGATCTGGTCCCCTGGGCCTGGGGAGTCAACGGCTGGGCGTCGGTGCTGGCGGCCGTCCTGGCGACCCTGCTCGCCGTCCACTTCGGCTTCACCGCCGTCGTCTTGTCCGCGTGCGCGCTCTACCTGGTCGCCGCGGCGACGCCGCCCTAGGAGTCCGCGCGGCAGGAAGCGCCCCGGGGGGTTGCATCGGCTCGGGGCTTGGTCTACAATTCGTTAACGAGGTTTAACTTTAACTAAGTTAAGCAATGACCTCGACAGCGAAGACCACGACGCCGGCCCCCGGCCACTCCCAGCTGCTCCGCTATTCCCACATCTTCGCCTCGGTGGTGCGCGAGCTCCTGGAGGTCAAGCTTCTCGCCGTGGCGACGAAGGAGCCCCTGACGCTCCACCAGTTCCACCTCCTCAAGCTGCTGTCGGCCAACGGCCGGCACCAGGTCGGCGAGGTCGCCGAGTTCCTGGGCGTGAGCGCGCCGGCGGCGACCAAGAACATCGACAAGCTGGAGCGGCTGGGGCTCGCGGCTCGGACTCCCTGCAAGGGCGACCGGCGCGCCACCCTGCTCTCGGCGAGCGCTCGCGGCCGCAGACTGGTCAAGCGCTACGAGGACCTCAAGACCGCGCGCCTGGCGCCGGTGCTGGAGGCCTTCAGCCCCGACGAGCTGGACCAGCTCACCCGCCTGCTGGAGCGTTTTTCGCTCACCCTGATCCGGGCCGAGGAGCCGACCGCGGGAGGCCTCTGCCTGCGCTGTTCGGCCTATTACGACGAGCACTGTCCGGTGCAGCACCTCCAGGAGGGCTGCCCGTATCGAGCGATACGCCGCAGCCGCGCGGATGGCGCGGTGGCGGCCGAAACGTAGCGCCAGGAGAGATATTGGTAGGGGTCACGCAAGCGAAGTTCTGGCGGCAACCCCTGGATCGAGACCAGGTCGAGGTGCCCCTGGGGCAGGTCTACATCATCTCCGAGCGCTGCAAGGGCTGCGAGTTCTGTGTCGAGTACTGCCCGCGAGACGTGCTGGCGATGTCGGAGGCGTTCAATCGCAAGGGCTACCACCCGCCGGTGGTGGTCAAGGAAGGCGCGTGCCTCAACTGTAACCTCTGCGAGCTGATCTGCCCCGAGTTCGCCATCTTCAGCCTGCAAGTGCGACCCGCCGCGGCGCCCGGCGGCGGCGGCAGGCCCTCCGAGGAGGCGGCGCGATGAAAGCGGATCCGGCCGGTGTCCTGACCGGCGCCCACTACCTGGACGGCGATTTCGCTTGCGGCGAGGGCGCCATGGCGGCCGGCTGCCGCTTCGTCGCCGGCTACCCGATCACACCCTCCACCGAAGTGGTCGAGCGCATCGCCCGCCGCTTCCCCACCATGGGCGGCACCTTCATCCAGATGGAGGACGAGCTGGCGAGCATGGCGGCCGTGGTGGGCGCGTCGTGGACGGGCACCAAGTCGATGACGGTCACCAGCGGTCCCGGCTTCAGCCTGATGATGGAGAACATCGGCCTGGCGGCGATGATGGAAACGCCCTGCGTGGTGGTCAACGTGCAGCGCGGCGGGCCCTCGACCGGCCTGCCGACCATGGTCGGGCAGGCGGACATGATGCAGGCCCGCTGGGGCTCACACGGCGACTACGAAGTGATCGCCCTGTCGCCGCAATCGCCGCAGGAGGCTTTCGATCTCACCATCGAGGCGTTCAACCTGTCGGAGCTCTACCGCGTGCCGGTGCTGTTCATGATGGACGAGTGCGTCGGCCACATGACCGAGCGGGTGGTGATCCCGGACGCCGATCGGATCGAGGTGGTGCCGCGGCGGCTCACCACCCGCACGCCAGAGGAGTTCCTCCCCTACCGGCTCAACGGCCGCCTGGTGCCCGAGTTCGCGCGCGCCGGCGACGGCTTCCGCTTTCACACCACCGGCCTGACCCACGACGAGCGCGGCTATCCGACGATGACGGTGGAATGCCAGGAGCGGTGCGTGCGCCGCCTGGTAGACAAGATCCGCGAGGCCGCGGACGAGATCACGCTCATCGAAGCCGAAGCGACGGACGACGCCGAGGTCGTGGTGGTCAGTTACGGCATCACGTCGCGGGTGGCGAGGATGGCGATCGCGATGGCGCGCGAGCGCGGCGTTCGGACCGGCTCGGTCCGCCTGGTCGTGGTCTGGCCCTTCCCCGAGCGCGCCATCCGCGAGCTCGCCGGCCGGGTCGGCGGGCTGGTGGTGCCGGAGCTCAACTACGGTCAGATATCGCTCGAGGTCGAGCGCGTCGCCGCCGGCCGCTGCCCGGTCCGGCACGTCGGCCACGGCGGCGGCACGGTCCACGATCCGCAGGCGATTCTCGACCAGATCCTCGAAGCGGCGAGGGCGACGGCATGAACCCCGATCTGGTGCGCGACCCGCCGCCGATGCCCGAGCATCCCGTCACTCCGTACCTGCGGATGGAGCGCATCCCGCACGTCTGGTGCCCGGGCTGCGGCATCGGCACGGTGGTCAAGTGCTTCGCCACGGCGCTCGAGCGCTCCGGGGCGGACCTGGACAAGGTGGCGGTCGTCTCCGGCATCGGCTGCTCGGGCCGGACGGCCGGCTACCTGCGCCTGGACGGCTTCCACACCACCCACGGCCGCGCGATTCCGTTCGCCACCGGCCTGAAGCTGGGCCGTCCCGAGCTGCTGGTGACGGTGGTGTCGGGGGACGGCGACCTGGTGGGCATCGGCGGCAACCACTTCATCCACGCGGCGCGGCGCAATCTCGACCTGCTGGTCATCTTGATCAACAACTTCATCTACGGCATGACCGGCGGCCAAAACGCGCCGACGACGCCGCTCGAGGCGCGCTCGTCGACCATGCCGTTCGGCAACTTCGAGCCGCCCTTCAACCTGCCCCACCTGGCGGCGTCGAGCGGCGCGCCCTACGTGGCGCGCTGGACCTGCCTGCACATCCGGCGGCTGACCTGGGCGATCGAGGAGGCGATCGGGCGCCGGGGCTTCCGCTTCATCGAGGTGATCGCTCCCTGTCCGACCCTCTACTCGCGGCTCAACAAGCTCGGCACCGGCCTGCACGGGATGCGCTTCTACCACGACAACGCCGAGATCCGGCACGGTGCCGACACCCGGGAGGTCGCGATCGGCTTCCAGCAGCCGATCATCTGCGGCAAGTTCGTCGACGAGGAGAAGCCGACCTTCGAGCAGTTGATGGAGTCGCACTACCGCAAGGTGCTGGGCGAGCGCTACGTCCCGATGCCGCCGGAGGGAGGGTACCTGCATGGCTAGCGGACGGCGAGAGATCCGGATCACCGGCTTCGGCGGCCAGGGCGTCGTGCTGGCCGGGCACATCATCGGCCGCGCCTGCGCCATCCACGCGGGCTTGCAGGCGACGATGATCCAGAGCTTCGGACCCGAGGCCCGGGGGTCGGCCTGCAGCGCCACCCTGGTGGTCTCGGAGGGCGAGGTCTTCTACCCCTACATCCGGCGGACCGACATCCTGGTGGCGATGTCCAACGAGGGCTGCGAGCGCTACGGCGGCGAGCTCCGCGACCAGGGCCTGCTGATCTACGAGCAGGATCTCGTCCAGCCGACCTTCAAGCCGGGGCAACGAGCGCTCGGCGTGCCCTCGACCCGGATCGCCGAGTCGCTCGGCCGCGCGATCGTCCAGAACATCGTCATGGTCGGCTTCTTCACCGGGGTCACCGAGCTGGTGCGCGAAGAGGCGATGCGGGAGGCGGTCCGCGGCTCGGTGCCGGCCGGAACCGAGGAGCTCAACCTGAAAGCGTTCGCCGCGGGCCTGGACTACGCCCACCGCCCGGTGAGCGCGCCCACCCTGGAGCTGAAGCGACCGCCCGCGGAGGGGTTGACGCCGTGACCCTGCGGTGGGACGACGCCACCCTGCTGGCGCGCGCCCTCGCCCCGGGGCCGCTGCCGATCCGAGCGATCCGGCCCTCGCCCTGCAGCCAGGCCTGCCCTGCGGGCGTCAACGTCAAGGCGTACGTGTCGCTGATCGCCCAGGGCCGGTACTCGAAGGCGCTCGAGGTGGTGCGCGAGCGCTGCCCGCTGCCGGGCATCTGCGGGCGCATCTGCCACCACCCGTGCGAGACGGCCTGCCGGCGCGGCGAGCTCGACCAGCCGGTCGCGATTCGCGCACTCAAGCGCTTCATCGCCGACATCGAGCTCGACGTCGCCGATCCGCCGGCCGCGGTGCTGCCCGAGCGGCCGGAGCGGGTGGCGGTGATCGGCGCCGGTCCGGCGGGCCTCACCGCCGCCTACGATCTCGCCCGCGCCGGCTTTCCGGTGACGGTCTTCGAATCGGAGCCCGAGCCGGGCGGCATGCTCCGCTACGGCATCGCCGACTACCGGCTGCCGCCGGAGGTGCTCGATCACGAGATCGACGTCCTCTGCCGGACGGGCATCGAGATCCGCACCGGCTGCCGGATCGGCCGCGAGCTGGGGCTGGTCGAGCTCCTCGACCGAGGCTACTCGGCGGTGCTGTTCGCGGTCGGCGCGCAACGCGGGCGCAAGCTCGACCTGGGCGCGGCCAGCGAGTCTCCGAACATCCAGGATGCCCTGGCCTTCCTGCGCCGCGTCAACCGCGGCGACCGCCGGCCGCTGAGCGGCCGGGTGGTGGTGATCGGTGGCGGGTCGACGGCGATCGAGGCGGCGCGGACCGCCGCGCGGCTCGGCGCCCGGTCGGTCGAGATCGTCTACCGCCGGCACTGGCAGGAGATGCCCGCCTCGGCCGAGGAGGTGGAGCAGGCGCGTGCCGAGGGGGTCGGTCTGCGCTATCTCAAGGCGCCGGTCAGGGCGCTGGTCGAGGACGGCGAGCTGCGCGGTCTCGAGTGCCTGGACGTGGCTCTGGGCGAGCCCGACGCCAGCGGGCGGCGGCGGCCGATCTCGATTCCCGGCACCGAGGCGACGATCGACGCCGACCTCGTGCTGCTCGCCGTGGGCCAGGAGGCCGATCTCGGCTTCCTGCCCGAGCCGGTCCGCGAGCGGTTGACGGGCGGCGATCGCCTGACCGCCGATCCGGCGAGCCTGATGACCGGCCTCCACGGCGTGTTCGCCGCCGGCGACGTGGTCACCGGGCCGGCGACGGTGATCGACGCCATCGCCGCCGGCCATCGCGCCGCCGAGTCGATCGAGCGCTTCCTCTCGACCGGCAGCGCCGGCCCCGGCGGGGGGACCGCCGGCGATCGGACCGCGGCACGGGAGCCAGCTGCCGAATACGGCCTCCCGGAGGCTCCACCCGCACCGGCGCCACGGTTGCGACCCGCCACCGAGCGCTCGGTCGCCGGCCGCGAGTTCGCCGAGACCGAGCTGGCGTTCTCGCCCGAGCTGGCCCGCGCCGAGGCGCAACGCTGCCTGCGCTGCGGACCGTGCGCCGAGTGCCGCATCTGCGTTCCCGCCTGCGGGCGCCGCCACCTGTGGCTGCAAGTGCCGGGCGGCGACTCGGAGCCGGCCGCACTGCAGCTGCTCCGCGCACCGAGCGCGACGACGGTGGCTCTCGAAGGGGACCTGGCGACGGCGGGCCGCCTCCTCGATGGCGTCGCGCCCCACGACGTCGAGCTGATCCCGGCCCGGGTCCGGGTGACCGAGGAGCTCTGTCGAGGCTGCGCGCGCTGCGTCGACGTCTGCGGCTTCGAGGCGATCTCGGTGCTCGACCCCGACGACCCCGAATCCAGGGTCCGGATCGACGCCGCTGCCTGCCGCGGCTGCAATCTCTGCCTCGCGGCCTGCCCCACCGGCGCGGCGACGCCCGATCTGCCGCCGCCTCGCCCGGCGGATCTCGTGCCGCCGGTCGAGCAGCCCGGAGCGGGCCCCGTGGTGCTGGTCGCCTGCCGGCAGCGCGCCGACGAGCTCGGACCCAGGGTTGAGCGGAGCGGCCCCGGCCTGGTGCCCGTCTGGCTGCGCTGCGCCGGCGAGGCGACCGCCGGCATGCTGCTCGAGCTCCACGAGCGCGGCGCCCGGAAAGTCGTGGTCGCCGGGTGCGCAGGCGACCGCTGCCGCTACCGCCGCGGCGCGCCCATGGCGGCGGTGGCGGCGGCGCGAGCGCAGACCCTCCTGCGGCTGCTGGGAATCGACGAGCACCGGATCGTCACCGACGGCTCGGCGGGCGACCCGCCGGTCGATCTCGACGCCGTCCTGCTCGGTGACCCCCGCCGGCTCTCCTCGACTCCGGGAGTCGGCGAGTGACTCTGGCCGAGCTCAGGCGCGCTACCGCCGCCAGCCTGTGCGTCGAGTGCGGCAAGTGCAGCACGCTCTGTCCCCTGGCCGAGCATGACGACTACTCCGCTTCCCGGGTGGCGGCGATTCGCGATCCGGACGCCGAGCTGTCCCGCCGGGCCGGGGCGGTCCAGCGCTGCCTCACCTGCTCGCTGTGTGAGATCCGCTGCCCGCAGGGCGTCCGCTTCAGCGACTTCGTGCGCGGCCTCAGACCGGAGATCCCGCGGTCGCTTCGGCAAGCCTGCCCGCACGGCGAGGTGCTCCAGGCGGCCGCCCGGCTGATGGCGCGCGCTCCGGACCTCGAGCGCGACCTGTCGTGGCTGGACGACGACCTGCGGGTCGCCGAGGAGGGCGAGCTGGCGCTGTTCGTCGGCTGCCTGCCGCTCTTCGACGCGCTCTTCGAAGACGAGCTGGGCATCCGTACCCTCGACATCGCCCGCGCGGCGATCCGGCTGCTGAACCGGCTCGACGTCGAGCCGGTCGTGCTGCGCCAGGAGCGCTGCTGCGGCCACGACCTGCTCTGGAGCGGCGACCGGCAGGGCTTCGAGGCGCTGGCGGCGGCGAACGCCGGGACTTTCGAGGCCAGGGGCGTGCGGGAGATCCTCACCACCTGCGCCGAGTGCTGCCGGACCTGGCGGCTCGACTATCCCGAGGTGACCGACGGCTATCGGCCGCGGGTACGGCATCTGGCGGAGTTCCTCGCCGAGCGGATCGCCGCCGGCGAGCTCGAGGCCGGTCGACCCGACTCCGGCGCCGCGGCCAACGGCGCCGTCACCTTCCACGACCCCTGCCGTCTCGGGCGTCAGCTCGGGGTCTACGAGGAGCCCCGCCGGCTGCTCGAGACCGCCACCGGCGACCGCTTCGTGGAGATGGCGCGCTCGGGCGCCGACGCGGTCTGCTGCGGCAGCCCCGGGTTCATCCGCTGCGACGCCGCCTCTCGCGGTCTGCAGGCCGAGCGGCTCCGTAGCGCCGCCGCGGCGGGCGCCGAATGCATGGTCACCGCCTGCCCCAAGTGCCTGATCCACTTCAACTGCGCCCAGAGCGAGGACCGCCGGTTGGGCCGGCGATCGCCACCCGTACGGGTTCAGGACCTGACCGTCTTCAGCGCCGAGCGGCTGGCGCCGCGGATCCAAGGAGAAGCGACATGACTCGACAACCTCTTCGCATCGGAGTCTTCGTCTGCGACTGCGGCATGAACATCGCCGGCACGGTCGACACCGCGGCGCTCGCCACCTTCGCCGCCGAGCTGCCGGACGTCGTCGCGGTGGTCCGCAACCGCTACACCTGCGCCGAGCCGGGCCAGCAGGAGATCCAGAAGGCGATCGCCGAGCACCGTCTCGATCGCGTGGTGATCGCCTCGTGCTCGCCGAAGATCCACGAGCCCACCTTCCGCCGCTGCGTCGAGGAGGCGGGGCTCAATCCCTATCTGGTCGAGATGGCCAACATCCGCGAGCACTGCAGCTGGGTGCACATGAAGGACCGCGCCGCCGCTACCGACAAGGCCAAGGACCTCGTGCGCAGCGCGGTCGGGCGCGCGCGCATGCTCGAAGCGCAAGACGAGCGCAGCTTTCCGGTCACCGACGCCGCGCTGGTGATCGGCGGCGGCGTGGCGGGAATCCAGGCGGCGCTCGAGCTGGCGGACGGCGGCCACCAGGTCTACCTGGTCGAGAAGGAGCCCTCGGTCGGCGGCATCATGGCGGCGCTGGACAAGACCTTCCCGACGATGGACTGCTCGATATGAATTCTCGGCCCTAAGATGATGGATGCCGGTCGGCATCCCCGCATACAGCTCCTGGTCAACTCGGAAGTCGAAGACATCACCGGCTTCGTCGGCAACTACCGGGCGCTCGTCCGCCGCAAGGCGCGCTACGTCGACGCCGAGGCGTGCAACTCGTGCGCCGAGTGCGCCGAGGTCTGCCCGGTGGCGGTGCCAGACGAGTATCAGCAGGGCTTCTCGTCGCGCAAGGCGATCTACCTGCCGTTCCCGCAGGCGGTGCCGGCCTCCTATTTCCTGAACGCCGACGACTGTCTCGGCTTCAACCCGATCGCCTGCGGCAAGTGCCGGGAAGTGTGCGAGAAGGAGTGCATCGACTTCGACGCCCGGGACGAGCTGCTCGATCTCGAGGTGGGCACCATCGTGGTCGCCACCGGCATGGCGCCCTACGACCCCCGGCCCAACGACGAGTACGGCTACACGCGCTTCCCCAACGTCGTCACGAGCATGGAGTTCGAGCGCCTGATCTGCGCCGGCGGCCCCACCGAAGGGGAGTTCGTGCGGCCCTCGGACCGCCGGGTGCCGGAGCGCATCGGCTTCATCCAGTGCGTCGGCTCGCGCTCGGCTTCGCGCGGCGTGCCCTACTGCTCCAACATCTGCTGCATGAACACCATCAAGCAGTGCCTGCTGCTCGCCGATCACTACCCGGACAGCCGCTCGACGGTCTTCTATCTCGACATCCGGGCGTTCGGCAAGGGCTTCGAGGATCTCTACCGGCGAACCCGCGAGGAGGGCGTGCACTATCTGCGCGGCCTGCCCGGCAGCGTGGACGAGGACCCGGAGACCCACGATCTCACCGTCCGGGTCGAGAACACGCTCTCGGGGCGGCTCGAGACCCACCGCTTCGACCTGCTGGTGCTCGCGACCGGCCTGGTGCCGCACAAGGGCAACGGTGACGGCGGCGGCCGGCGGAGCGTCGACGAGATCCTGAGCCTCGCGCACACCGCCGACGGCTTCGTGATGGAGGCGCACCCCAAGCTGCAGCCGGTGGACGCGCCCAGCCGCGGCGTCTACTTCGCCGGCTGCATCGAGTCGCCCAAGGACATCAAGGAGAGCGTCACCCAGGCGGGCGCGGCGGCGGCGCGGGCCGGCAACGTGCTGTCGGCCGGGCAGGTGCGCATCGAGGCGATCACCGCCAAGCTGCTGCCCGAGCTCTGCGCCCAGTGCAAGATCTGCGCGCAGGTCTGCTCCTTCAACGCCGTCGTCGAGGCCAGCAAGCGGGACGACCTGCTGCCCGAGTTCATCGAGGCCGCGTGCGCCGGCTGCGGTACCTGCGCCGCCGAGTGCCCGTTCGACGCGATCCACATGAAGCACTTCGCCGACGCGCAGATCACCGCTCAGATCGAGGCGATCCTGGCCGAAGAGCCGATGCGGAAGATCGTCGCTTTCGCCTGCAACTGGTGCTCCTATGCGGGGGGCGACACCGCCGGTACCTCGCGCCTGCAATACCCGCCTTCGGTGCGGCTCATCCGCACGATGTGCAGCGGCCGGGTCGACCAGAAGTTCATCTGGCACGCGTTTCGTAGCGGCGCCCCGCTGGTCCTGGTCTCGGGCTGCCACTTCAGCGACTGCCACTACATCGACGCCGTGACCTGGACCCAGCGCCGGGTCGAGAAGGCCTGGACCCGGATGGAGAAGCTGGGCATCCGGCCGGAGCGCCTGCAGCTCGAGTGGATCAGCGCCGCCGAGGGACGGAAGTTCGCGCGGGTGATGAAAGAGCTCGACGAGCTGCGGCGCCGGGTGACGCCGGAGGAGGTGGCGGAGACCCGGCGCATTCTGGAGCGGGAGGAGCAGAAGGAGCGCCGCAAGAGGGCCGGCACGGCGCCGACCGCGCCGCCGCCCCAGCCCGACGACGGCACGGTTCGGGGCCTCGGGGGGACCGCCTGATGGCGAGCGAGCGCAAGACCTTCTACTGCCTGCGGTGCGGACACCGGTTCCTCGCCGACCTGGATCCCAAGCAGGTGGTCGAGCGCAGCTGCCCCGAGTGCGGCAGCAACAGCGTCCGCCGGGAGACTCCGGCGTCGAAACAGGGGGCGGCCAAGGAAGGGGGCTGAACGATGGCGACGGCGGTAGCGACGACGAGAGAGTGGACCCGACGAGTCCTCCAGGAGCACCGTGACCTCAGGCTGATGCTCATCGAGCTGCGCGGCTTCTTGGAGATGCCCAGGCCGTCGCTCGGCGAGCGCGGCGCCCACACCTGGGCCGCCGGCCTCTCCGAGCTCCTGGTCAGGCTTCACAACGAGCTCTTCCGCCACTTCCGCTTCGAGGAAGAGGGCGGCATGCTGGACGACCTCAAGCGCGAGCACCCGCGGGCCCGGCGCGCCGTCCATGACGTGCTCGAAGAGCACCCGCGGATGCTGCGCACCACCCGCCGACTGGTGAGCGACATCCTGAAGTACGCCGAAGGCCGGGAGCCCGAGGACAAGAACCTGCGCCGCCGCGTTCGCCGGCTGCTCAACCGGCTGACCGAGCACGAGCGGACCGAGAACGACCTGATCCTGAGCCTCGAGCTCGACGACCTGGGCGCCGCCGACTGACGCCGGCGATCGACTCGGGACCAATTCGCAATCTCGGTCCGTCTACCTGGCAGAAGCAAGAGGGGGAAGCTGCCGCGAGACGGAGGCTGCAAGATGCCCGGTTCACTCTCAACCAGGACTCGACGATTCACGGTCATCGCCCAGGATCCCGCGCTTCGCGACCCGAATGCGCCTCGGCGGTCGCAAATCATCCGCACACAGGTGGAGGTGCCGATCGAGG
>JBFGLX010000032.1:0-17311 GCA_041575955.1 Thermoanaerobaculia bacterium | reverse complement strand
GGCTCACCAATCCGGCGGGCGCGGATCCCATTCGGGCTCGGGGTCGATACCCAGGCCGTCGGCCAGACGGTCGTAGTAGTTGAAGAGCGCCGTCACCTGCACGATGTCGTGGATGGCGCCATCGTCGAAGCCGAGCTCCCGAAGCCCCTCGAGATCGGCGCGGACGACCTCGGCGGGGGTCCGGGTCAGCTTCTCGCAAAACTCGAGCATGCCGCGGTCGGCCGGCGACAGCGCCGCCCGGCGATAGTCGTCGGCGACCGCAGCCACCAGCGCCTCGCCACCTTCCTGGTCCCGAACCTCTACCCGGAGGTCCTCCGCGTGGGCCGTCGTTCAGTAGTAGCAGTGGTTGCAGCGCGAGACGACCGTGGCGATCATCTCGCGTTGGGCCCGGCTGAGGCCGCTCGCGGGCGAGAACATGACCTCCATGTAGAGCTGCGTCGACGCCCGCAGCACCGGCGGCCGCAGGCTCTGCAGCCGCAGGACGTTGAAGACTTTGCCGGCGCGCTTGACCGCGGCACCGTAGAGCCGCTTCAAGAGCCCTTCGGCGTGCTCGGGCGCGATCGTCCGGATCCAGGCCATGCGGCATGCAACTACAGGCGCGACGCATTGTCAAACCCGACCGACGCTCGCCGACCCCGCCCTGCGATAGTCTCGCGATCGTGGAGCTTGCCGAACTTCTGCGCTACGCCCGTGGCGACGAGCCGGCCGAGCTGCTGCTGGCGAACGGGCGGGTGGTCAACGTCCACAGCGGCGAGGTCGAGCCGACCGACGTCGCCGTGGTCCGCTCCCGGATCGTCGGCCTCGGCGACTACGAGGCGGCCGAGGTGATCGACCTCGACGGCGCCTTCGTCGCGCCCGGCTTCATCGATGCCCACGTCCACATCGAGAGCAGCCTGGTGCCGCCCGCAGAGTTCGCGCGCGCGGTCGTGCCGCGCGGCACCACGACCGTGGTCACCGACCCGCACGAGATCGCCAACGTGCTCGGTCTCGACGGCGTGCGGTTCATGTTCGAGAACGCCAAGCGGGGCCCGCTGAGCATGTACGTCATGGCGTCGTCGTGCGTCCCCGCGACCGCCATGGAGACCAGCGGTGCCGTGCTGCGGAGCTACGACCTGGCGCCCTTCAAGTCCGACCCCTGGGTGCTGGGGCTGGCCGAGGTGATGAACTTCCCGGGCGTCGTCCACGGCGATCCCGAGGTGCTCGAGAAGCTCGAGGCGTTCAGCGGCCTGGTGATCGACGGCCACTGCCCGGGCCTGACCGGCAAGGAGCTCATGGCCTACGTCGCGGCCGGAATCCACTCGGATCACGAGTGCACCACCGTCGAGGAGGCGCGCGAGAAGCTGCGGCTGGGCATGGTCGTGTTCATCCGGGAGGCCTCCAACGCCCGCAACCTCGAGACCCTGCTGCCGCTGATCACGCCCGAGAACCACCACCGGATCTGCTTCTGCACCGACGACCGCCAGCCGGCCGACCTCCTCGACGAGGGGCACATCGACTTCATGGTGCGCACCGCGATCGCCAAGGGGCTCGACCCGATGACCGCGATCCGCCTCGCCACCTGCAACCCCGCCGCCTACTTCCGTCTTCACGACCGAGGGGCGATCGCCCCCGGCCGTCGGGCCGACATCCTCGTGTTCGAGGATCTCCAGGCGCCGCGGCCCCACCTCGTTCTGCGTGGCGGCCGGATCGTCGCCCGCGACGGCGCCCTGGTCGAGGACGGCTGGGAGCACGCCGTCCATCCCCTGCGCAGCACCATGAACATCGCCTGGGAGGGCATCGACCTGAGCATTCCGGCGGCCGACGGGCGGGCGCGGGTGATCGGCATCGTCCCCGACCAGCTGGTGACCCGGCATCTGATCGAGGAGGTCCGGCGGGTGGACGGCCAGGCGGTCGCGGATCCCGAGCGGGATCTGCTCAAGATGGCGGTGATCGAGCGCCACCGCTCGTCCGGCGCCGTCGGCAAAGGCTTCGTGCGCGGCCTCGGCCTCCGCCGGGGCGCGCTCGCCTCGTCGGTGGCGCACGACCACCACAACCTGGTGGTCATCGGCGCCGACGACGCGTCGATGCTGACCGCCGCGCGGCGGGCGCACGAGCTCGGTGGCGGCATGGTGGTGGCGGCCGGCTCCGAGGTGCTCGCGGAAGTCCCGCTGCCCCTGGCCGGGCTGATGAGCGATCGCTCGATCGAGGAGGTGCGCGACCAGCTCGACCGCGCGATCGGCGCCGCGCACGAGCTCGGCTCCACCCTCCACGACCCGTTCATGGCGATGAGCTTCCTGGCGCTCGAGGTGATTCCGAGCCTCAAGCTGACCGATCAGGGCCTGGTCGACGTCGACCGGTTCGAGATCGTCGACCTCTGGGCCGACGGAGATGGGCGGTGACGAATGCCGGCTAGGTTCGGCATCGTCGGCTTCGGCGGCTACACCCCCGAGCGGGTGATGACCAACGACGACTGGGCGCAGTACGTCGACACCTCGGACGAGTGGATCACCGCCCGCACCGGCATCAAGCGCCGGCGGGTGGCGGACCCGCTGCAGACGACGGTGGATCTGGCGGCCGCGGCGGCCGAGCGGGCGCTCGCCGACGCCGGCATGGAGGCGACCGAGCTCGACGAGATCGTCGTCGCCACCGACACCCCCGAGGCGTATGCCCCCGACACCGCCGCCTTCCTCCAGCACCGGCTCGGCGCGCGCGAGATCACCGGCTACGATCTCGGCGGCAGCGGCTGCGCCGGCTTCGTGCTCGCTCTCGACGTCGGCATGTCGCGGGTGACGCAGAAGGGGCGGCGGATCCTGGTGGTCGGGGTCGAGATCCTGACCCGGGTGATGGACTGGGGCGACCGCGCCACCTGCGTCCTGTTCGGCGATGCGGCCGGCGCCGTCGTGCTCGGCCCGGCCGCGGCGCCGGTCATGCTGCTCGCCTCGACCGCCGGCACCGACGGCAGCCAGGCGGAGATCCTGGCCCGCTTCGCCGGCGGCACTCGCCAACCGTTCAGCCTCGAGTCGGCCCAGCGCGGCGACCATCTCAAGATCGCCTTCAACGGCCGCGAGGTCTTTCGGCAGGCGGTGAAGCGCATGGACCAGGCCTCGCGCGAGGTCCTGGAGCGGGCCGGCCGCCGGGTCGAGGAGCTGGCCCTGGTGATCCCGCACCAGGCCAACAAACGCATCATCGATTCGGTCCGGAAGTCGCTCGGGCTCGCGGAGGAGCAGCTGTTCGTCAACATCGAGGACTACGGCAACACGGGCTCGGCGTCGGTGCCGCTGGCGCTCTACCAGGCCCGCCAGCAGGGGCGCATCCGACCCGGCGACCTGGTGCTGCTGACCGCTTTCGGCGCCGGCTTCCACTGGGCGGCGGCGCTGCTCGAGTTCTGACCCGAGCCCCGGCTACTGGGCGGCGTTGTAGCGGTCGATGACCAGCTGGGTGATGTCGATGCGCTTGCTGGTCATCAGGATGACCCCGGGCGTGAGGGCGAGAATCAGGTCGTAGCCCTGCTCGTCGCGCACCTGTCGGAAGATCGGCCCGAGAGCCTTCTCGATCTGGGCGAGCCCGTCCTTCTGGATCTTCTGGCCCTCGCGCTGCTTGTCGGCCTTGAGACGGTCGAACTCGATGACGCCCTGCTCGAGCTGCCGCGTCAGCCGGTCGCCCTCGGTCGGACTGGCGGCCGCCTCGGCCCGCTTGCGCAGGGCGTCGAGCTCGTCCGCTTTCCCCTTCAGCTCCGCCTCGACCGCCACCCGGAAGTCGTCGAGCCTGCGCTGCAGCTCCGCGCCGGCGCTGGAGCCGGTAACGACCCGCTCGATGTCGACGACCGCGATCTTGGTGGCGGCCTCCTGAGCCGGCGCCACCGCGGCGCCGGCCAGCAGCAGGGCTGGCAGTGCGAGTGCGCCCAGATGGCGTGCTGTGGTTCGAATCATGTCTTCAGACCCTCCAGACTCGTCGATTGTTGGGTGATCGGGTGCTACGCCGGGATCGGCATGCCGGTCCCGTGCCAACTGCCGGCCCCGCCCGCGGGGACGCCTGTCAGCCCGCCTTGTCGCCGGCTTCCTCTTCGGCCTCGGTGAAGCCGATGCAGAAGAGGCCGTCGAGCGGGCCGACGTAGAAGGTCACCGGATCCTCGCTCTTGCCGTACTTGTTGTGGCACTCGACCGTGACCCGGGTCGGTCCGGCCTTCAGGTCGAGCGACAGCTTCTGCGCCTTCTTGGGCATCTTGAACTCGCCCTTGCGGATCAGCCAGCCGTCGGCGTACTCCTCGTCGGCGGCGGGCGTGAGCTCGTCCTTGCCGAGCCGGAAGGAGACGACCTCGCCCCCCTCCTTGGCGACCGCCTTGTAGACGCCGTCGGGGGTGAAGGTGAGCTTGACCACGGCGCCCGCCAGAAAGGCGTCGACCTTCTCCTTGCCGACCTTCTCCTCGAGCGACTCGGGGCTGGGCATGCCGAGGCCCGCGTTGTACAGATCGTCCATGGCCGTCTGCATGGCCCGTTGGGTCTGCTGACCGAGGGAGCCGGCATCCTGGGAGACGGCCGGCGCGGCGCCGACGGCCGCGGCCGCCAGCAGCGTGACGAAGAGTCGGATTGGGTTTTTCGGGGAATTCATGCCGTCGGTCCTCCCGGGTCTCGGGTCGCTGGCTCAGGCTACCAGAGACGGGTCGACCCGTGCGACAGGGTCGTGGTACGGGGCGCGAGCCCGCCCCGGACGGGGTGCCCGAGCCCTTTCCGTACCACGACCTGCGATAGCCTACGAACTCGTGAACGCGATAGAGATCATCGAGAAAAAGCGCGACGGCGGCACGCTCTCCGATGCCGAGATCGAGTTCTTCGTCGCCGGCTACGTCGCCGGGGAGATTCCCGATTACCAGGCGGCCGCCTGGCTGATGGCGGTGTTCATCCGCGGCATGGGCCCCGACGAGACCCTGGCGCTGACCCTGGCGATGTCGAGGAGCGGCGAGACCATGGACCTGGCCGCCGAAACCGGCCTGACGGTCGACAAGCACTCCTCGGGCGGCGTCGGCGACAAGACCTCCCTGGTGGTCCTGCCGATGGTTGCGGCGTGCGGGGTGCCGGTGGCCAAGATGTCCGGCCGCGGGCTGTCGACGTTCGGCGGCACGATCGACAAACTGGAGAGCATTCGCGGCTTCCGCGCCGACCTGTCGAGCGCGGAGTTCAAGGCGCAGTTGCGCGAGCACGGCATCGTCCTCTCGGGTCAGTCCGGCGACCTGGCGCCCGCCGACGGGCGGTTCTACGCGCTCCGCGACGTAACCGGCACCGTCCCCAGCCGGCCGCTGATCGCCAGCTCCATCATGAGCAAGAAGATCGCCGCCGGCGCCCGGGGCATCGTCCTCGACGTCAAGTACGGCCGCGGCGCCTTCATGCCGACGCTCGAGGAGGCCCGCGAGCTGGCGCGGACGATGGCCGGCATCGGCCGCGGCGCCGGCCGGCGGGTGACCGCCCTGCTCTCCGACACCAACCAGCCGCTCGGGCGCGCGGTCGGCAACGCCCTGGAGGTGCGCGAGGCGATCGAGACCCTCCACGGCCGCGGCCCGGCGGATTTCACCGAGCACTCTCTACTGGTCGCCGGCCACATGCTGAGGCTCGCCGAACGCACCCGGCGCGACGATCTCGCCGACGCCCGGCCGCTGCTCGAGGGCAGCCTCGCCGACGGCTCCGCCCTCGGCGTCCTGCGCCGGCTGGTCGCCGCGCAGGGCGGCGACGCCACGCAGATCGACGACCCGGAGACCCTGCCGCGGGCGCCGGTGGTGCGCCGGGTCGACTCGCCCAGAGCCGGGCACGTCGCCCGCATCGACGCCCTGGCCGTCGGCCGCGCCTGCCTGGTGCTCGGGGCCGGGCGGCTCCGGAAGAGCGCGCCGATCGACCACTCGGTGGGCGTCGTCCTGGCCCGTCAGGTGGGCGACGCCGTCGAGCGCGACCAGCCCCTGTTCACGGTCCACGCGCGCGACCGCGAGGGCGCCGACGGCGCCGTGGAGGAGATTCTCGCCGCCTTCGAATGGTCCGACCAGCCGGTGGCGCCACCGCGGCTGCCGGAAGTCATCCCGGGGTGATCGGATCTCTGGTCGACCGGCTCGCCCCCCTCTCCGGGGTCAGTCGGGAAGACGGCCGTCGAGGATCGCGGCCAGCTTGGGCGGGTCGAGGTTGCCGCCCGAGACCACGCACACCACCGGCCCCGGCAGCTCGGCGTTACCGGCGAGAGCGGCGGCCACCGGCGCGGCGCCGGCGCCTTCGGCCACTACGTGATTGCGCTCCACCAGCAGGCGGATCGCCGCCGCGATCTGCTCGGGGGTGACCACGGCGGCGCCGTCGATAAGCTCCCGGACCAGCGGCCACATCTCGGCGAGCACGCTCTTGCCGCCGATGCCGTCGACGAAGCTCGGCCGGTAGTCGATCGGCCGCGGCGCGCCGGCCGCGAGCGCCGCCGACAGGGGCGCCGCGGTGCTCACCTCGGCGGCCACGACGCGGACCTCGGGACGGATCTGCTTGATCGCGCTGGCGATCCCGCAGCTCAGCCCGCCGCCGCCGAAGGGCACGACGACGCTGCCCACTTCGGGCAGGTCCTCCACCACTTCCAGGCCGACGGTGCCGTTGCCGGCGATCACCGCCGGATGGCTCACCGGATGGATGAACAGCCCGTCGAGGCCCGGAAAGCGATGCTCGACCATCACCCGCCACCAGTCGTCGAAGGGCACCGCGAGCAGCCGCCCGCCCAGCCGCTCGACCGCCGCCAGCTTGGTGCGCGGCGCGTGATCCGGCACCACCACCGTGCACGGAACGCCCAGCCGGCGCGCGCCCCAGGCGACGCCCTGCGCCATGTTGCCGGCGCTCGCAGTGTAGACGCCGCGCGCCAGCTCTTCGGGGCCGGCCTCGGCCAGGGCGTTGCAGGCGCCCCGGAGCTTGAACGAACCGATCGGCTGGAGGTTCTCGAGCTTGAGGAAGATCTCGATGCCGCCGGCGTCGAGATCGAGTCGCACGAGCGGCGTGCGCACGATCGTGCCGGCGAGGCGGCCTGCGGCCCGCCGGATCTCCTCGAGCGCAGGCCGCGCCGGAGCCTCCGGGGCGCGCCTCATCCCGGACCGCCGAACGCCACCTCGACTCCGGCGTCTTGGAGCAGCGCCGCCCGGTAGACGCGCTCGGCCGCTGCCAGGTCCTCGACCCCCAGGCCGAGCGACTCGAAGACGGTGACCTCGGCCGCGGAGCCGCGGCCCGCGACCTCGCCCAGCAGTACCTCGCCCAGCTCGCCGGCGATGTGCTCGGCGCCGACCGCGCCCTCGGCCATCGGAATCAGCAGGTCGCCCGCTTCGTTGAGTGCCGACTCCCTCCGATCCACGAACAGGCGGCTGCGCGCCACCGCGGCGGTGTCGAGCTCGCGCGCCGATGGGCTGCACGAACCGACCGCGTTCACGTGCGCGCCGGGCGCCAGCCACTCCCCCAGCAGCACCGGCTCGCGGGCCGCGGTGGTCGTGCAGACCAGGTCCGCCCCGCGGATCGCGGCGGCGGCCTCGGCCACCGCCTCGATGGCCAACCCCGCGCGGGCCGATTCGGCCCGCGCGAACGCCTCGGCGTGCTCGGCGGTGCGGCTCCAGACTCGTACCCGCCGCACCTCGCGCACCGCCAGCATCGCCTCGAGATGGCTGCGCGCCTGGACGCCGCTACCGAGGATCGCCAGATCCCCGGCGTCCTTTCGAGCCAGCAGGCGGGTCGCCAGGCCGGAGACCGCCGCCGTGCGCAGGGCGGTGATCTCGCCGGCCTCGATCACCGCCAGCAGCCGGCCGCGAGCGGGCTCGAACAACAGGACGGCCCCCTGGTGCGAGTCGAGCTCGGTGCCATGGTTGG
Organism: Thermoanaerobaculia bacterium; assembly: GCA_041575955.1. Lineage (GTDB taxonomy): Bacteria > Acidobacteriota > Thermoanaerobaculia > Multivoradales > JAHEKO01 > JAHEKO01. Next base: position 9,476 of record JBFGLX010000032.1, on the reverse strand, counting down.
AGGGGAAGACGGTGACGGTCTTCATGCCGAGCGCCGCCGGCGATCCGAGGTAGGCGGGCATCATGCCGAGCAGGCCCGAGCGATCCGGCATCCAGAGCATGGCGCGGAGCGGATTGAGCCCCGCGCCCCGGCCGAGCGCGCCCAGCGCCGCCGCCATGACCTCGATGCAGTCGGCCATCGGCAACAGCCGCCGCACGTCCTGCCGCCCGATCACTCGCACGCGAGCCTGGTCTCCTCGCCGACCGTCGTGCCGAAGGCCGCATGTATCCGGATCTGCTGCCTCTCGCTCCCGTCGAGCTTTTCGGGGCATGCCCAATTCGCCAGCGTCGCTCTCGGTCGCAAGCCTCGCATCTCCAGGCACTTGCGGTCTTCTGCATCGAACGCTGGCGAGCAGGTCACGCTAGCCCGCCCTCCTCGCCGGCGCGGCGCGCCCGTGCGGCTCGTTCAGCCGCCGGACGCCCCACAGGAAGAGGGCGACGCCGATGAGGGTGGGGGTCACGCCCGCCAGCAGCAGGGCCGCGATCGCCTCGGCCATCGTCCGCCCGCCGGCCCCGCCGGCGATCACGACCGCGAATCCCCCCAGGCTCACCAGGCCGCCGAGGCTTGCCACGACGCCACCCCCGGCGGTCAAGGCCAGACTGCTCCAGCGCTCGCCGCGGGACTGCGCGGCCGGCCGCTCGCCAGCCGGCAGACCGTCGATCTGAGCCCGCCGCAGGCCGCGAGTCAGGCGCACCGCGGCGATCCACTCGCCCACGACCACCACCGGCGCGATCGAGAGCAGAGCCAGGATCAACGGCTGGGAGCCGCCACCCGTCTGACCCACCCGCGCCGCCGCCAGCAGCGGCCAGTCGTAGACGCCGTGCAGCACGACCGGAATCCCGAGCGCCAGCCACAGCCACTCGGTGCGGCGGTCCGGATCGAACCTGGCGCGGCTGACGTAGAAGCCCATGATGGCGCCGAGGAAGGCGTGGCTCGGGACCGCGGTCACCGCCCGGGTGAGCGCCACCGGGAAGCCGCCGTTGGCCACATAGAGGACGTTCTCGAGGGTGGCGAATCCCAGCGAGGCGGCGACGCCGTAGACGACGCCGTCGATCGGCTCGTCGAAGGCGGCGCGCCGAGCCGCCAGCCAGAGCACCACGAGCTTGAACAGCTCTTCGGGAATCGCGGCCTGCAGGAAGGCCGCGGCCAGTCCGTGCGCCAAAGGCGACGCGATGTCGCGGATCGCTAGGTCGGCCAGACCGGCGAGCGCCAGCACCGGCAGGACGATGACGACGCCACCGGCGAAGACGAGCCACAGGTCGCGGGCGGGCTCGCGGAACAGATCGCGGCGGTGGAAGTACCACATCAGCAGCAGCGAGGGGACGATCGCCGATACCGCCACGAAGATGTAGGTCATGCGACCCGACGCTACCTCGAAATCGCTCCTGCCGCCCCGCCAAATACAAAGAGGCCGCCCCGATTACCGGAGCGGCCCCCGTGATTGTCTGCTTCGGTTCGGTCTTAGACGGGGACTTTCACGACGTTCTCCGCCGCCGGGCCCTTGCGGCCCTGGACGACGTCGAACTGGACCCGCTCCCCCTCGGTCAGCGACTTGAAGCCGTTGCCCTGGATGGCGGTGTGGTGGACGAAACAGTCCTTGGATCCATCATCGAGGACGATGAAACCGTAACCCTTCTGGTCGTCGAACCACTTCACAGTTCCTGTGGTGCTCATTTGCTACTTGCTCCTGTGCCAGGGTCGGGAACTCCAAAGAACGCTCGACCCCTTCTGCTTGGCGGGAAATCCGCCCTGTTGGATGTGGCGCCGAGAGGGTCGAGGACCGATCCTCTCCTACTCGGTGCGACGGCAGCCAAGGCGCAAAAAAAAGACCCGAGTTCGTTCCTCAGGTCTCTTGTCTGCTCTCTACCACCGCTGGCGAACCAACTACGATCCGCCTGAACTCGACCGCTAGGGTAACAGGTTCGCGCAGCCAAGTCACGAACTTTTTCCTGGCCCGCACGATCGGGCCACCGGCTCTGCCGTTGGACGGGCGACCCCGCTGGCCACGCCAGGCCGGCCGTGGAGGCGGCAGCGATCGGCTCGAGGTCGGGGTGGAGCCGCCACTGGGCTCGGCCACCGGAGGCCGACCGAGGCTAGGGCAAGGGGCCCAAGACCGAGTCGACAAACGCCGCCCGGGAGCGCGCCTGAATCGCCCGGACTGGAGTAGGATTCTGGCCGCAGTGCGGCCGCATCTCGAGATTCTTGAGACTTCGCTGATCGAGCGCATTCTCGACGAGACCTTCAGCGTCCTCGAATCGACCGGCATCCTGATCGACTCGCCCGACGGCTTCGATCGCTTGCGGGAGCTCGGCCTGCCCGGCGACGAGTCGACCCGGCGGGTCACCTTCCCGCGCGCCACGGTCGAGCGCGCGATCGCGGACGCCCCCTCGGCGGTGACGCTCTACGACCGCGCCGGCGAGCGGTTCACCGAGCTGTCGGGCGATCGGGTCCACTTCGTGCCCGCCTCGTCGGCGCTGCGCATCCTCGACCGCTCCTCGGGCGCGGTCCGCGACGCCGACAGCGCCGACTTCGTCGAGTACGCCCGGGTGGCCGACCGGCTGCAGAACATCGCCTACCTGTCGACCGCTTTCATTCCCAAGGACGTGCCGTCGGACATCGCCGACGGCTGGCGCCTCTACCTGGCGCTGGCGAGCTCGCCCAAGCCGGTCGTCTCCGGGGCGTTCACGGCGCACGGAGTGCCGCGGATGGGCGAGATGATGAGCCTCTTCCGGCGCGATCGCGAGGACCTGGCGGCGCGGCCCTGCTCGATCTTCACCTGCTGCCCGAGCACGCCCTTGCGCTGGGCCGAGGACGCGGTCAAGAACCTGCTCGACTGCGCCGAGTGGGGCATCCCGGTCGAGATCGTCCCGGTCCTGCTGCTCGGCATGATCTCGCCGGCGACGCCGGTGGGAGCGCTGGTCCTGCACACCGCCGAGGTGCTCAGCGGCCTGACCATCACCCAGCTCGTCCGCGCCGGGACGCCGGTGCTCTTCGGCGGCGCGCCGGCGTCGTTCCACATGCGCCTGATGACCAATCCGATGACCGCGGTCGAGGCGCTCCGGATCTACTGCGCCTACGCCCGGATCGCCAAGCACCTCGAGCTCCCCTGCCAGGCCTACATGGGCTTGAGCGATTCCAAGCGCAACGACCCCCAGGCGGGCGCCGAGAGCGGCATCGGCCTGTTCCTCGCCGCCCTGGCCGGCTTCAACTCGGTCTCCGGCCCCGGCATGCTCGACTACGTGAACTGCTTCAGCCTCGAGAAGCTGGTGTTCGACGACGAGCTGGCGGCGCACGCCCACCGCTACACGCGGCCGATCGAGGTCAAGGACGACCTGCCGACCCGGCCGCTGCTCGAGCAGCTGATCGAGGAGAACCACCTGCTGACCGCCGAGCACACGCTCGAGCACTGGCCCGAGGAGCTCTACCAGCCCGGACCGATGATCGACCGCACCAACTGGGACCAGTGGCAGCTCCAGGGGAGCAAGGACTGCCGCCGGCGGGCCAACGAGCTGATCGAGGAGGCGCTCGACGACTACGACGTCGCGCCACTCGACCCGGCGCTCGACGACGAGATCCGTCACCTTTTCAAATCGACGTGCGGGGACTCCGACCTCGTTCTGCCGGAGCTGCCGCGCTCGAGCTGACCGGAGGCGACCTGCGATGGCCGACTACGCGCTCCTGAACCAGAGACTTTTCGAAGGCGACCGCGAGAGCGTGCCCCGGATGACCGAGGAGGCGCTCGCCGAAGGACGGCCGGTGCTCGAAGTGCTCGAGGACGGCCTGATCGCGGCGATGCGCGTCGTCGGCGAGGACTTCAAGTACAACCGGATCTTCGTGCCCGAGGTGCTGCTGGCGGCGCGGGCGATGAAGGCCGGCATGGCGGTCCTGCAGCCGCTGCTCACCGCCTCCGACGGCGACAGCTCGGCGGGCACCATCGTCATGGGCACGGTCAAGGGCGACCTGCACGACATCGGCAAGAACCTGGTCGGCATGATGGCCGAAGGGGCCGGCTTCAAGATCGTCGATCTCGGCACCAACACCAGCGCCGAGGAGTTCATCGCCGCCGTCCGCGAGCACGACGCCGACATCCTCGGCATGAGCGCGCTCCTGACCACGACCATGATCTACATGAAGACCGTGGTCGACGAGATGCGTGCAGCCGGTCTCGGGCACGTGCCGATCTGCATCGGCGGCGCGCCGATCAGCCAGGAGTACGCCGACGAGATCGGGGCCCGGGGCTACGCCGCCGACGCCGGCAGCGCGGTGCAGCTCTTCAAGCGGCTGGCCGCGGCGACCGGCGAGCGGGCCGGACACGAGACCTCGATCTCCCAACTTTGAGCGGACCGTGCCGAGCTGCCGCCTTCGCATCGACGATCTCGAAGCCGGCGTACCGGCGGGCACGACCATCTTCGAGGCCGCCGAGGCGCTCGGGGTCCGGGTGCCGACCAGCTGCCAGAAACAGGGCAAGTGCCGCGAGTGCCTGGTCGAGATCGAGGACGGCGGCGGGCTCCTGTCGGCGCGCGAGCCGCAGGAATCGCATCTGGACGAGCGCTTCCGGCTGTCGTGCCGAGCGCGGCTCGTCGGCCCCGGCCAGGTGAGCGTCCACACGATGCGCCGCGGCCGGCTGCGCATCGAGGAGTCTTCGTCCGGGCTCGAGCGCGCCGCGCGCGCGGCGCGCGGACCGCGCTTCACCCACGACGGCGAGCTCCTGCTGCGCGCCGGCCGCGAGGTCGGCCGCATCGCGTCCGCGCCGCTGGGGCTGGCAATGGACCTCGGCACCACCACCGTCGTCCTGCGGCTCGAGGACCTCGAGAGCGGCAGCCGCCTCGCCACGCTGTCGTTCGAGAACCCACAGCGGTTCGGCGGCTCGGACGTGATGTCGCGCATCCGCTACGACGGCGACCACCGCGGGCGGCTCCTGCAGCGGGTCCTGCTCGGCTACCTCGGCCGGGCGATCGACGAGCTGCCCGGCGACCGCGCGGCCATCGTCGAGGTCGTCGTCGCCGGCAACACCACGATGCGCGACCTGCTCTTCGGTCTCGACGTCGACTCGATCGGCCAGCTCCCCTACCGATCGCGCACCGAGCACGAGCTGCATGCCGGCCTGCGCCGCACCACCAGCCTCGACGTCGACGCCGCCCGTCTCCGCCTCGGGCTCCATCCGGCGGCGCGCGTCTACGGCCTGCCGCTGGTCTCGAGCCACGTCGGCGCCGACGCCGCGGCCTGCCTGCTCGCCGCCGGCATCGCCGACCGCGAGGCGGTCTCCGCCTGCATGGACATCGGCACCAACACGGAGGTGTTCATCGGCAACCGCGATCGGATCCTGGCCGCCTCGTGTCCCGCCGGCCCGGCCTTCGAGGGCGGTGGCGTGCTGTGCGGCGTGCCCGGTCTCGACGGAGCGATCGAGCGCGTCACCCTGGGCCCGGACGGCGTCCCGGCGTACCGGGTGATCGGCGGCCGGCCGCCCATCGGTGTCTGCGGCTCGGGACTGGTCGACCTCCTGGGCGAGCTCCGGCGCACCGGCCTGATGAACGCGCAGGGCCGCTACACCCACGGCGAGACGAGCTTCGTGCTCGATGGCGACCGCGGCATCGCCCTTACCGAGCCCGACATCAACGAGCTGGCGCAGGCCAAGGGCGCCAACGCCGCCGGCATCCGGATCGTCGCTCACCGGTTCGGGATCGAGCTCGACGACGTCGACCGGTTCTATCTGGCGGGCGGCTTCGGCCGCCACCTCGACGTCGCTTGCGCCCGCAGAATCGGCTTGATCCCGGACCTGCCGGACGAGAAGATCGTCCAGGTCGGCAACGCGGCGCTCGAGGGCGCGTCGCTCGTCCTGCACTCGCTGGCCGAGCGCGACCGGCTCGAGCGGCTGGTGCGCACCGTCGAGCACGTGTCGCTCGAGAGCCAGCCCGACTTCTTCGACTACTTCGTGGACGGCTGCCAGTTCGAGCCCTTCGGCCGCGACGGATAGTCCGTCCTGCCCAGCGACCTTGCACGAAATGTCCGGAACGACCGCATCTGCCGCGTTACGCGCCGGCGCGCTGCCGGTACCGGCCGATCTCGCCCGGCGGGTCACCGAGGAGAGCTACGCCCGGCTGCTCGGATACCCCGACGGCCGGCTCCCCGGCGGACGGGTGGCGGCGCTCGCCGATCGGAGTCGAAGGTGGTTTGCCCGGCACGCGGCGCCCTGGTCGTTCGCGCGCCCGCTCGTCCTCGGCCGGATCGCCGGCGCGCGGGTGCCCCTCGCCGACGGCCCGACCTTCACCAGCCGCCGGCTGGCCGAGCGGCTCGGAGAGATCGCGGCCGACCGGCTGGTGGCGGCCGTCGTCACCGCCGGCTCCGAGGTCGACGTCGCCTCGGCCAGGCTGTGGCGCGAGGATCGGCCCGACGAGGCGTATTTCCTGGACCGCTTCGGCGCCGCGGTCGCCGTTCACCTCGGGGCCTGGACCGGCGAGCACCTGCGGGCCCTGGCGGCCGCCGGCGGGCTCGGCCTGGCGCCCGGCTACAGTCCCGGCTACGACGGCTGGCCGCTCGGCGATCAGGTCGAGCTCGCCGGCTGCCTGACCCGCAGCCGGGCCGGGGACCGCGATCCCCTGCCTGGCCCGCTGCGGGTTCTCGACTCGGGGATGATCGAGCCCAGGAGCTCGCTGCTCGCGGTCTTCGGCGTCACCGCGGACCGGGCGGCCTCGGAGCGCCAGTGGCGGCGTCACAAGTGCAGCTGGTGCTCGCTCGCCCGCTGCGCCCTGAGGGCTACCGGGTGGCGGCGGCCCTCTCCTCCGTGAGGGAGGGAGAGGGAACGAGGGTGAGGGGGGAGATCCGATAAAGCTCCGGTAGAATCTCCCCGATGCCCGCCCGCTCGCTGCTCGCGGCCCTGGTCGAGCGCCCGCTGCTCGGCGACGGCGCCATGGGCACCCAGCTGCAGCGGGCCGGACTCGAGCCGGGCGGCTGCGGAGAGGCCTGGAATCTCGACCACCCCGACCGGATCCTGGCCATCCAGCGCGCCTACGTCGAGGCCGGGTCGGACTGCCTGATCACCAACACCTTCGGCGCCAGCCCGATCATGCTGGAGCGCCACGGCGAGGGGCGCGTGGCCGAGATCAATCGCGCCGGCGTCGAGCTCGCCCGGCGGGCGTTCGACGGCCGCCCCGGCTTCGTGCTCGGCGACATCGGCCCGTTCGGCGGCCTGCTCGAGCCCTACGGCGAGATGCCCGCGGAACGGGTCGCCGAGAGCTTTGCCGAGCAGGCGCGGGCGCTGGTCGCGGCCGGAGCCGACGCGATCATCATCGAGACCCAGACCGCGTTCGAGGAGCTCGAGCTGGCGATCGCCGCCGCCCGCGCCGCTGGCGCCGACTGCGTCATCGCCTCGATGGCGTTCGATCGGATGCGCGACGGCGAGGAGGTGCGCACCATGATGGGAATCGCGCCCGAGACGGCGGCCGAGTTCATGCTCGCCCAGGGGGTCGACGTCGCCGCTCTCAACTGCGGCACCGGCGTCGACATGCGCCAGGCGGCCGACACCGTGCGGCGCTACCGGTCGGTCCTGTCGCTGCCGGTGATGGCCCAGCCCAACGCCGGCCAGCCGGTGCTCGAGAACCTGCAGGTGGTCTACAAGCAGCCGCCCGAAGAGATGGCGGCGGGCCTGCCCGAGCTGCTCGCGGCCGGCGCCGACATCGTCGGCGGCTGCTGCGGCAGCACCCCGGAGCACATCCGCGCCTTCCGCGCGATCCTCGACGCCCGTCCGGCGGAGGTCTCGTGAAGATCGAGCTCGGCCCCGTGCCCGCCGACGCCGAGCGCTGGCTGCCCGAGAACGAGCCCGACGCTTCGGGCATCGGCGTCAACTACGCCGACGCGTTCCTGAAGGTCTTCAAGACGACCCTCGCCGACGGCCGCAAGGTCACCTGCAAGCGCCGGGGCCTCAAGATCACCCTGGCCATCGGCACCAGTTCGGGCGAGGCGCTGCTGCGCCGGCTCGAGCACGGCCCCGACGTCAAGAACATCCTCCATCAAGCCCTGATCGAGGCCGCCACCGGCGCCGGGGCGACCTATTCGATCGAGGACGGCACGGTCTGCCTCGAAGTCGACTCCTAGCCCGCTCTTCTCACCAGCTTCGCCCAGAACGCCAGCAAGACCTGACTCCGCTGCGTCTTGCTCCTGTCGGAACGCCCTCCCTGCAAGGGCCGCCCTTCAACCGAGCGGGTGCCGAGTCGTGGCGAGGCACCTACCGCTCACCGCCTGCGCGTTCCGACTTCGATGCCTCCAGGCACGATTTCACCGGAGAACGTCTCCGCTTCTGTTGGAAAATGCAGCGTCAGAGTCATGGCATCGTTTTGTGGCCGCTTCTTCTTTGAGTTGAGGTCTTCAAAGACCGCGCTGAACGCCACTTCTCCCAGAAAGCCAGATCGGGCGTCACTGACCATCGCGGTGCCAGTCACCAGAGCCGTCCGTTTATCGACCGCGATCGACGTCAGTCCGGTCGACTCGAAGGTCATGAAAAGGTGCTGAGGGAAAGAGTAAAAGGCTGCGATCATCCAGCCAACCGGATCGTCCGGGTCCAGCTGACTGGCATCGACTGCAACTTCAACAGAGATACCGGAGCTAGACCGTAGAAAGCCGCTTCCTGTGACGAACTCTGTTTTGACTGGCTCTGCTTCGGCGACTGAGACGATGAACAAGATTGGAGCAAGTCTTAAGCACTTGAGCATACAGAGTCTCCTTGTCTATGCGCTTGCACCACCAGTGGCTTTGCGGCCCTGGGTCTTCCCAGGTGTGCCTTTATCGAGGCAACCCCACCCCTATACCCGTTGTCGGACCACGGCAACACCCCAACGGGCAGGTCGCCCATGCCCGATCGTCGCGGGGGCGGCTCGCTACGTCCGATGCGTCGCCCAACTAGGGCGTGACAGAAGGGTCCGAGAAGCGCGGCAACTCGGACGAGAGGCTCATCACGCACCGCGGCGGGCTCAAAGAACCGCCCGCGCCCTCAAGCAAGGGCACGCTGGGCCAGGACTGAGAAGAACCGCCCGTCACGGGTTCGGCTGACCGTTGGTGCGCGCAGACGGACCCGCTTGAAGCCTGCCGAGCGCAGCATCCGTGCGAAGTCGGCCTTCGACCACCATCGCGTCTGCCAGACGCGCTCCAGCAACTCCGGCTCGCCGGAGGTCGGAACGCGCTCGTAGCGGAGGCGCCGGCTCAGAGTCCGCCCGTCCGTACTTGTCTCGAGCCCGACGACGGCGACCCGCAGCCTGGTGCCGTCTTCCTTCGTCACCTCTCGGAACTGGCCGAGCGATGCGCGGATCGTCCTGGGGTCCGGAATCTCGAGCGTTATCAGTGCGCAGCCGCCAGGCTCGAGATGAGAATGGATCCGCCGCGCGGCATGGACCGCATCTTCGTCGGTCGTCAAGAGCGTGAAGCTCTCGGAAGCCACGAAGATCGAG
>JBFGLX010000031.1:0-17652 GCA_041575955.1 Thermoanaerobaculia bacterium | reverse complement strand
CGCGTCAGGAGCTGGAGCAAGCGCGCACCGCTGCTGAAGAGGCGCAACGGCCGCAGGCCGAAGCCGAGGCCGAGCTGGCGCGGCTGATCTCGGTCGCCGAGGAGCGCGAGGTCGAGCTCGCCCGCCTCGCGGCCGACGCCGAGACCCGCGACGCCGACCTCGCCCGCCTCGCGGCCGACGTCGAGACCCGCGACGCCGAGCTCGCCCGCCTCACGGCCGACGCCGAGACCCGCGACGCCGACCTCGCCCGCCTCGCGGCCGACGCCGAGACCCGCGACGCCGAGCTCGCCCGCCTCGCGGCCGACGTCGAGACCCGCGACGCCGAGCTCGCCCGCCTCGCGGCCGACGTCGAGACCCGTGACGCCGAGCTTGCCCGCCTCGCGGCCGACGTCGAGACCCGTGACGCCGAGCTCGCCCGCCTCACGGCCGCCACCAAGGATCGGGAATCCGAGCTCCAGCGGCTGGCGGCGGCGGCCGAGAGGCACCAGGCGGAGGTCGAATCGGCGGCCGCCCGGGTCGGCCAGATCGAGCGCAAGCACCACGCCGCCAACAGCCGCGCCGCCGGGCTCGACGACCGGCTCTCGTCGGCTCTCACGCGGGTCGCCGAGCTTGAACAGGAGCTCGCCGCCGCCCAAGACCGCGAGGGCGAGCACGAAGAGAGCCGCGCGCGGCTCGAGCGCCGCCTGGCCGAGGCCGAGGCCGATCGGGAACAGCTCGGCCACCGAGGCGACGAGCTGAGCGCCACGCTCGACCGCCTGCGCGAGGACCGGGAGACGCTGCGGAGAGAGCTGCAGGAGCTCGAGCGTACCCGCGGCGAGGAGCTGGAGCGCGAGCGCGAAGCGGCGGCGGAGAGGGCGTCCGATCTCGAATGCCGTCTCGAGGCCGCCGGTCGCGAGGCGGAGGCTCGCGAGGGAGAGATCGAGCGGCTCGGCGAGGCGCTCGCCGAGGCCCAGGGCCTGGCCGTGAAGCTCGAGCAGACGCGAGCCGATCGCGACGCAGCGGCCCGCCAAATCGAAGTCCTCGAGGCGCGCGCCACCGAGATCGAGAGCGCGGGCGCGGCCCGAGAGCGCCAGCTCGAGGAGCGCATCACGGAGTTGGACGCCGAGATCGAGCGGCTCCGCTCCCGCCTGCAAGCCGCGGATGACGATACTCGGGGCGTTCGGGAGGAGCTCGAGCGCGCCGAGCACGAGCGCGGCCTGAGCACGGCCAGGTGCGAGCGTCTGAGCTTCCAGCTGACGGAACTCCAGCACGACGCCGAGGAGCGACGACGGGCGCATCGTGACGAGATCGCGCTCCGCGACGCGACCGCCGAACGGGAGCGACAGGAGGGCGAAGCCAGAATCCTCGAGCTCGAGCACGAGCTGGAGCTGGCGAAGCAGGCCGGTGGCGAGCTGCGCGCCGAAGTCGAGCAGCTCACCAGCGCGCGCAGCGAGCTCACGGTCCGTATGGAGCAGCTGGCCCAGGAGGCCGACGAGCTGCGCCGAAACGCCACCGACCACGAGCGGACGTTGCGCGAGGAGATCGGCACCCTGGAAGGCCGCATCGCGCGCCTCGATTGGGAATCGGAGGAACAGGCGAAGCAGCTCGAGAGGACGATCGCCGAGCTGCGCCAGGAGATCGCCGCGGGCCGCGCGAAGGAGACCCGGCTGAACGCCAGCTGGAAGGAAGCCGTGGCCCGGGTCGAGGATCTCGAGACCGAGCTCACCGGGGCCAGACAGCTCGAGAGCCGGCGGCTCGAGGATGTCGCGGCGCTCCGGGCCGACCTCGAAGCGGAGCGCGCGCGGCGCGAGGCGCTGGAAGCCGAGATCACCGAAGAGGCCGCCCGAGCGGTGGTTCTCGCCGACGAGAAACGCGAGCTCGAGGCCGCGCAGCTCGGCTTGGTCAAGGAGCAACGGCGCCTGCAGAAGAACCTCGCCGCGACCACCAAGAAGCTCTCCAAGAGGCGCGCTTCGGTGGCGCGCCTGGCGGGCGGCGCCTCGACCGGGTCGCAGACCATTCGACGCGGCAGCCTGCGCGCCGCGGCGCTGGTCGGCTTCGGCCTGATCCTCGGATTCATCGCTTCGTACCCGTTCGAGACCCTGCTGGTCTCGGCCGACCCGATCGCCATCCCGACCTCGCGCGCCATCGACTTCGAGCCCGCGCGCGCCGCGCCGCCGCCGCCGCTCCCCGGCGAGGAGCTGAGCGTGACGCCGGCCGACGCGGCGCCGGAGCCCAGCGTGCCGCCGGCCGCGCCGGAGGCCGATCGCCCCGCACCGGTGGCTGCGGTCGAGCGCTGGGCGGCCGCCTGGTCCGAGCAGCGGGTGGCCGACTATCTCGCCGCTTACGCGAGCAGTTTCGAGGTCCCGGACGGCCTGGAGCGAGGCGCCTGGGAGCTCCAGCGCGCCGAGCGCATCGAGCGGCCCGAGTCGATCGAGATCACCCTCGACCGCTTCGATACGGCGATCTCCGGTCCGGACTCTGCCACCGTCCGCTTCGTGCAGAGCTACGCCGCCGGCGCGTATCGGGACCGGGTGGCCAAGACGCTCGACCTGGTCTGGGAGGCGGGCGCCTGGCGCATCCTCCGCGAGTCCGCGATCGAGCTCGAATAGCACGACCTTCTCACCAGCGTCCGCACCGCGGCTCTCGCCCCCGGAGATCGCACCGGCCGGCGCCGGCCGCAGGGCGATAGAGTCGGTGCCGGTTCACTGGAGGAAGCCGAGATCGATGGCCAAGAAGAGATCGAAGACCGCGAGTCGGGCCCGCCCGAAGCGGAGTGGTAGCAAGAAGAGCGCGGCGGCCGGGAAGCCCTCGACCCGCAAGGCCGCCGCCCGGGTGGAGGTGGTCGCGCAGATCCGCGGCGAGGCGCGCGGTGTCCACAAGAAGATCCTCGCCCGCCGCACGCCGTCGATGAAGTTCCCCTTGCGCAGCCTGGCCAACGTCGTCTACCGCCCGGCCGAGGGCTACTTCCGGATCAAGGGCAAGAAGAAGGAGCGCACCCTCACCGTCGGCACGGTCAAGACCTTCGCCCAGACGCTGAGGATGATGGCGCTGTCGAAAGAGCTGGTCGAGACCGACGACATCGCCACCAAGCGGGAGGCGTACTACGTCAGCAAGAACTGGGACGAGGCGCGCTTCAGCGAGCAGCCCGAGAGCGATGCCGTCATGGAGGACGTCGAGGCGCTGTTCGGCGTCAACCGCGAGCAGCTCGGCTTCATCCCGGAGGAGAAGGGCGGCGAGGTCGCCGGGCGACTGGTGGTCATCGACCGCGATCGCGAGACCGGCGAGGAGCTACGCATCGACTGCACCCGCTTCGGCAGCGGCGCCTACTCGATTCCGATCTCGGTCGAGGATCTGCGCTTCGAGACCGACGCCAGCTTCATCCTGGCCATCGAGACCGCCGGCATGTTCCAGCGCCTGGTCAAGCACGCCTACTGGCGCCAGGCCGACTGCATCCTGGTGTCGATGGGCGGCGTTCCGACCCGCGCCTGCCGCCGCTTCATCCGCCGGCTCGCCGACGCCAAGGGTTTGCCGGTCTACGTCTTCGTCGACGGCGATCCCTACGGCTACTCCAACATCTACCGGACTCTCAAGGTGGGCAGCGGCAACGCCGCCCATCTCAACGAGTTCTTCTGCGTCCCCCAGGCGCGCTTCCTCGGCGTCACGCCAGGTGACATCACCGAGTACGACCTGCCGACGCATCCGCTCAAGGAGGTCGACATCAAGCGCGCCCGCGACGCGCTCAAGAACGATCCGTTCATCCGCCACCACCGCCAGTGGCGCCGGGCGCTCGAGCAGCAGATCGAGATGGGCGTGCGCGTGGAGCAGCAGGCCCTGGCCAAGCACGGGCTCAACTACGTCATCGAAGAGTACCTGCCGCGCAAGATGTCCGACACCGCGGCCTTCCTGCCCTAGCCCGGCCGCCTCGGTTTCTGTGGATTGATGCATAGGGCGCCACGCGCCGCCTCCCTATCCTGGTGCCGAGGCATCATGGGAGAGCGTCGCGAGTATCCGCGCTTGGCCGCCGCCCTCGAGGCCCGGTACAAAGCCAGCGGCTCGGTGCTGGACCGGCGGGCGACGATCACCGTTCTGAGCGGCAGCGGCGCGACCTTCGTCGCCGAGGAGCCGCTCGAGCCGGGCAGCTCGCTCGACTCGCTCCGCTTCACCCTCGGAGACCTGCTCGACTGCCGCACCTTCCGGCTGCCGGCCGAGATCGTGTCGTGCGAGCAGCGCGAGGGGATCGGCCGCCGCGACGACTACCTGATCGCGGTCAAGTTCAGCGACCCGAGCGAGGACGACTCGCTGCGGATCCACGAGTTCGTGCTCGAGCGGCTGCCGCCCGACGACCTCGCCTTCAACCCCCGGATCGGGCTCGACAAGCCGGTCGCGGTCCGCTTCGAGCGCTTCGACCAGTTCGTCGAAGAGGTGTCCAAGGACCTGTCCAGAACCGGCATGTTCATTCGCTCCGACAGCCCGAGGCCGCCGGGATCGAAGTTCGAGTTCGTCCTGCGGCTGGGCGAGGACTTCAACCTCGTCCAGGGGAGCGCCGAGGTGGTCTGGAACCGGACCGTCGGTGAAGGGCCCGACCGCCCGCCGGGCATGGGCATCAAGTTCCTCAATCTCGACCGGTCGAGCGAGAACGTGCTGCGCCGGCTGATCGAGCGCCACGTCGAGCCGAGCTACCCCCGCGCCCTCGGGGCGACCGCCGTCCCGGCCGAGCCCGACGGCGGCCTCCCCGAGCTTCCGGAACAGCCGGTCGAGGACCCGGGCGTCGACTAGACCGGCGTTCGCTGGCCGGAGGTCGCGAAGGTCGACCCGATGCCTCGAGATGCGACGCGCTCAGGTGCCGGGAGCGAAATCGTCGGGCTGAAGCTGCTCCTCGATGGCCGCCAGGGCGGAGTCGAGGCCGGGCTCGTCCTTGAGCCGGGCGATATGGAACAGAGCGTCCCCCTGGTGGGCGAGCGGCAGGAGCAGGCGGCCGATGACGATGCCGCCGGACGTCGCCCGGATCGCCTCCTGGCGGTCCTCCAGGGGGTCGCCGATCATCGCCAGCTTCTGCCCCTTCTCGACCATGGCGCCCAGCCGCGCGCAGCCGTGCAGCACGCCGCTCATCGGAGCCCGCAGCCAGTAGCTCGAGCGCGCCACCAGCGAGCCCTGAGCCGGTCTGCCTTTCGGGCTGCGTCTGAGCATGCCGATCTCGCGCATCACCCGGACGATGCCCCGGACGCCCGCCCGGATGGCGAAATCGTTGAACCGCAAGGCTTCGCCGGCTTCGTACAGGAGCATCGGCAGGTCGCGGTCGGAGCCCGCCTGGCGGAGCGAGCCGTCGCGCAGATCGGCGTTCACGATCACCGGCGCGCCGAAGGCCTGCGCCATGCGCTCGGTCTCCGGCTGATCCATGCAGCACCGGATCTGCGGCAGGTTCGTCCGGTGGTTCGAGCCGGTGTGCAGGTCGATCCCGTGGGTGGCCACGGCGCCCACCTCGTCGATGAACAGCTTGGCGATCCGCGAGGCCAGCGATCCGTGCTCGGAACCCGGGAACGAGCGGTTGAGGTCGCGCCGGTCGGGCAGGTAGCGCGACTGGTTGATGAAGCCGAACACGTTGACCACCGGTACCGCGATCAGGGTGCCCCGCAGCCCCTTGAGCGCCTTGAGCCGCAGCAGCCGGCGGATGATCTCGACGCCGTTGATCTCGTCGCCGTGGACCGCGGCGCTCACGAACAGGCGCGGCCCGGGGCGGCGGCCGTGCATGACGTGGATCGGAATGTCCATCTCGGCGTGGGTGTAGAGCCGCGGCACCGGCAGGCTGACCGTGGCGCTGGTGCCGGGAGCGACCTTCGTGCCGGCGATCGAGAAGCTGCCGGCCATCAACCCTTGCCGCGCGTGCCGGTCTTGCCGGACTCGGCGTTGGCGACCATGAACTCGATGATCTTGCCGGCGATGTCCTTGCCGGTCGCGGTCTCGATGCCCTCCAGGCCGGGCGACGAATTGACCTCCATCACCACCGGCCCGTGGTTCGACCGCAGCAGATCGACGCCGGCGGCGTTGAGGCCCATGATCTTCGCCGCTCGCACGGCGGTCGAGCGCTCCTCGGGGGTGATCCGCTCGATCGTGGCGGTGCCGCCCCGGTGCAGGTTGGATCGGAACTCGCCCCCCTTGGCCTGGCGCTTCATCGACGCCACCACCTTGCCGCCGATGACCAGGCAACGCAGGTCGGCGCCGGCGGCCTCCTTGATGTACTCCTGGACCAGGATGTTCGCCTTGAGGCCGCGAAACGCCTCGATCACGCTCTCCGCCGCCTGCTTGGTCTCGGCGAGGACGACGCCGATGCCCTGGGTGCCTTCGAGCAGCTTGACCACCAGGGGCGTGCCTCCGACCAGATCGATCAGGTCCCCGGTGTACTGCGTCGAGTGGGCGAAGCCGGACACCGGCAGCCCGATGCCCTTGCGCGCCAGCAGCTGGAGGCTGCGCAGCTTGTCGCGCGAGCGGGTGATGGCCACCGACTCGTTCAGGCAGAAGACGCCCATCATCTCGAACTGGCGGACCACCGCCGTGCCGTAGAAGGTGATCGACGCGCCGATCCTCGGAATGACCGCCTCGATGTCGGACAGGTCCTCTCCCCGGTAGTGCACCGACGGTCGGTGCGACGTGATGTTCATGTAACAGCGCATCGGGTCGATCACCCGCGCCACGTGGCCGCGCTCCTTGGCCGCCTCGACGAGGCGGCTGGTCGAATAGAGCCGCGGGTTGCGCGACAGAATGCCGATCTTCATGGTTCCCCTATGTCTTGGCGAGCGCCCGCTCGGTCTGGTAGGCGCGGGCGAGGGCGCGGCCGGATCGGAACGAGCGCTCCGGATCGACGCGCGCCCAACCGCTCAGCGCGGTGCGGCCCAGAAGCATGCGGAAGAGCATGCCCTCGCGGTCGGTCAGGGTGATCTCGATCGGCTGGACGTGCTCGCCGAGTCGAAAAGGAGTCTGGATCACGTAGCGCTGCTCGCGGTGCCCGCCGGAGTCGGTGACCACGCGCCGGTCGATCAGCTCCGCCTCGCAGTGGATGACCGGCTCGACCCGGCGCTGGAGCGGATGGATGCCGAAGCGGACCCAGCGGTCCTGGTTGAAGGTCTCGACGTAGAACGCGTGCAGGGCCGAGGTGCGGGCGCCGGTGTCGAGCTTCGCCTTGAGCGCGGGAATCCCCAGCTCCGGCAGCGCGATCCACTCGCGCCATCCCAGGTCGATTTTCTTCCGATCGGACAAGCCCTGCCTCCCGCTTCGTCGTTCCGCGTCTCGGAGGTGACTCTACCTGAATCGCGCCCCCGCCGACCTCGGGCCGCACAACCACTCGCCGCCAAACGGATGAGCTGAGCTCATGGAGCGCGTGCCGGGCGATGGCGTCTCTCCTTCCCCGCGACGACGAGAGAGGCACTCGGGCACCGGGTGGGCGGGGGAGGGTGAGGGGGGAGATCCGATCGAACCTACGGGATCAGGCCGCCGAGAGTCGTCTGGGCGCGCAGGTGCAGGAAGTCCATCTTCTTGCCGTTCTTGCCGGTCGCCGCGACCACCAGCGCAGCCACGCCGCCGCCCTGGATCTCCTTGCGCGCGGCGGCGTCGACCAGGCTCCTCAGATTGACCCGGAAGCGGCCGGAGGCGTCGGTGGCGACCACCTGCCGGCCGGTTCGCGACATCGATCGTCGTGGCGGTGTCCCCTGGTTCTCCACCAGGAACACCTGCAGGATCACCTTGGCGTTCGCCACCGGCTGATCCCTGCGCAGCACCTGGCCGCTCACCGAGCCGCCGAAATCGACGCCGATCCGCTCGAGAAACTCGTCGTCCGCGGTGACGAAGCGCACCTCGACCGTAACCTCAAGCCCCCGGATCCGTCGCGCGTCCCGCAGCAGCAGGGCCGACTCGCTGTCGCGGCTGATGACGTCCTGAGCGGCGGCCGGACAGGGCATCAGGACCGGCAGGGCGAAGGCAAGAGTTACCAGGGCTCGAATGACGATCCGAGAGGCCTTGAGGGACTTCGTCATGGTTGGACTCCTCTCCTAGAGCGATTGAGGGTAACAGCGTCGGATGCCGAAGGCTAGCGGCGACCCGCGCGGCTGACTGTGACCTGTGCAACTGGAGTGCGGAACGGGCCCGGCGATCGGCGCGTAGTCGGGCGGCTCCTCGCAGCCCGGCGAAGCCGGCCGGGACGATTCCTGAGATACTGCGCCTCTGCGACAGACAGGAGGATGTGCATGAGTTTGCCCGATACCTACGCTTGCTTGCGCGGCCCCGGCGCCGTTCTGACCCTGATCATGGCCGTCTGGGCGCTCGCCCCCGCCCAGGCCCTGGGCGCTGCCCAGGGTTCCCGTCTCGAGGAATCGGCCGACGACGAGGCCGAGGCCGAAGCGGCGGCAGCCGACGAAGACGCCGACAGCGACGAAGCCGAGGAGTGGGACGTCAACCAACCGCCCGGCGAGCTCCGGACGATCGCCATCGACACCGAGGAGACCACCTGGTCGGACGTCGACGTCAGCCCGGACGGCACGACGCTCGTCTTCGACATGCTGGGCGACATCTACACCGTGCCGATCGCCGGCGGCGAAGCGACCGCGCTGACCGACTCCATCGCCTGGGACTACCAGCCTCGCTACAGCCCGGACGGCGGCAAGATCGCCTTCATCAGCGATCGCGCCGGCGGCGACAACCTATGGATCATGAGCGCCGACGGCTCGAGCCCGCAGGCGATCACCGAGGAGAAGGACAACCTCGTGCACACTCCCTCGTGGAGCCCCGACGGCTACTACCTGGCGGCGATGAAGGGCTTCACCTCCACCCGCAGCATCGCCGCCGGCGAGATCTGGATGTACCACGTGGGCGGCGGCGACGGTCTGCAGCTCACCGAGCGGCCGTTCGGCAAGGAGGACCAGAAGAACATGGCCGAGCCGGCGTTCTCGACCGACGGCCGCTACGTCTACTTCAGCCAGGACGTCACCCCCGGGCGGATCTGGGAGTACAACAAGGACTCGACCGGCGAGATCTTCGCCATCCGGCGCTTCGACCGGGAGACCGGCGAGATCGAGACCTACGTCAGCGGACCGGGGGGCGCGATCCGGCCGACGCCGTCGCCCGACGGCCGCTACCTGGCGTTCATCAAGCGCCTGCCCGGGCTGGTCAGCGCGATCTACCTCAAGGACCTCGAGTCGGGCCGCGAGTGGGCTGTCTTCGAGGACTTCGAGCGCGACCTCCAGGAGTCGAGCGGCAGCGAGGGCAACGCGCCGGCGATCGCCTGGACGCCGGACGGAGCGGCGATCGTCTTCTGGAGCGGCGGCCGCTTCCACCGGCTCGACATCGAGAGCCGCGCGGTCACCCCCATCCCGGTGCGGGTGCGCGCCGACAAGCGGATCCAGCCCGCCCTACGCTTTCCGGTCGAGGTCGCCCCGGAGCGCTTCCGGGTGAGGATGCCGCGCTGGGCGCAGTACGCCTCGGCCGGCAAAGTCGTCTTCCAGGCTCTCGGCCATCTCTACGTCAAGGACCTCGGGAGCGGCCGGCAGCGCCGGCTGACCGCGCAGACCGATCACTTCGAGCTCCACCCGTCGACCTCGCGCGACGGCCGCTGGGTGGTCTACACCACCTGGGACGACGCCGAGCTCGGCAGCGTGCGCGTGGTCTCGATCGACGGCGGCGAGGGCCGGATGCTGACCGGCGCGCCGGGGCACTACGTCGAACCGCGCTTCTCGGCCGACGGCGAGAGGGTCGTCTACCGCAAGATCGCCGGCGGCTATCTGCTGTCGCCGTTCTGGTCGATGGAGCCCGGGATCTACGTCGTGCCCGCGCGCGGCGGCGAGGCCACCCGCATCTCGGACTCCGGCTTCGACGCCCACTTCGGCGCCGACAACGAGCGCGTCTTCTTCTCGGAGTCGGTCGACGTCACCGAGCTGGCGCTCAAGAGCGTCGGCATCGACGGCAAGGAGGAGCGCACCCACCTCCAGGGCGCCAAAACGACCGAGTTCTCGGTGTCGCCCGACGGCCGCTGGGTCGCCTTCACCGAGCAGTTCAACGCCTACGTGGCGCCGTTCGCGCGCACCGGCAAGAAGGTCGAGATCGGCTCCTCGACCAGCGCCTATCCGGTGCGCCAGGTCGCCAAGCGCTCGGGCGAGTTCCTGCACTGGTCGGCCGACGGCAATCGGCTGCACTGGGCCCACGGCGCGACCCTCTACTCGCGCGCGCTGACCGACGCCTTCGAATTCCTCGAGGGCGCGCCCGAGGAGCTGCCCGAGCCGGTCGAAGAGGGCGTCGACCTGAGCTTCGAGGTGGCCGCCGACGTGCCGGCGGGCACGATCGCGATCACCGGCGCCCGCATCGTCACCATGCGCGGCGCCCGCGACGGCGAGCGCGAGGTGATCGACGACGGCACCATCGTGGTGGACGGCAACCGGATCGCGGCGGTCGGCCCGGCGGGCGAGGTGGCGGTGCCCGAGGGCGCCTTCGTCGTCGACGGCGCCGGCAGGACGGTGATCCCGGGCCTGATCGACGTCCACGCCCACGGCCCGATGGCGCGCGACGAGATCACCCCCGAGCAGAACTGGACCCAGTACTCGAACCTGGCGTTCGGCGTGACCACCATCCACGACCCGTCGAACGACACCTCGAGCATCTTCTCGGCGGCCGAGCTCGGACGCGCGGGCAAGATCGTCGGACCGCGCATCTTCTCGACCGGGACCATCCTCTACGGCGCTCACGCCCCCGGCTTCACCGCCCAGGTCGAGAGCTACGACGACGCGCTCTTCCACGTCCGGCGGCTCAAGGAGGTCGGCGCGATCTCGGTCAAGAGCTACAACCAGCCGCGCCGCGACCAGCGCCAGCAGATCATCGCCGCCGGTCGTGAGCTCGGCGTCATGGTGGTGCCCGAGGGCGGCATGAAGTTCCAGCACAACATGACCGAGATCGTCGACGGCCACACCGGCATCGAGCACTCGCTGCCGCTCAAGACCGCCTACGACGACGTGGTCCAGCTCTGGTCGCAGAGCGCTACCGGCTACTCGCCCACCTTCGTGGTGTCGTACGGCGGCATCTCGGGAGAGAACTACTGGTACGAGCACACCAACGTCTGGGAGAACGAGCGCCTGCTGCGCTACACCCCCCGGTCGCGGGTCGACCCGCGCGCGATCCGGCGCACCAAGGCGCCCGACAGCCACTACAACCACCTCCCCGTGGCGGCTTTCGCCAAGCGGCTGCGCGACGCCGGCGTGCCGGTGATGATCGGCGCCCACGGCCAGCGCGAGGGCCTCGGCGCCCACTGGGAGCTCTGGATCATGCACCAGGGCGGCTTCACCCCCTGGGAGGCGCTGCGCGGCGGCACGATCGACGGCGCCTGGTACCTGGGCCTCGACGGCGACGTCGGCTCGCTCGAGGTCGGCAAGCTGGCCGACCTGGCGATCATCGACGGCAACCCGCTCGAGGATCTCCGGCGCTCGGAGCACGTCACCCACACCATGATCAACGGCCGCCTCTACGAAACGAGCACCATGAGCCAGATCGCGCCCGATCGGGTCGATCGGCAGCCGTTCTACTTCGAGCTCGAAGGCGGCGACACCATCCACCCCTCGACCGAGACCTGGCTACGGGAGCTCCGGATCAGGCACGGGTGGGTGCACCCGTAAGCGGAGAGCGAGCCGCGCCCCCGTTCGAAATGCCTGGAGTTGAGAAGGTCAGGCTAGGGTGACGGTGCGCCGAAGCGAGCGTGGACTACCCTCGCCGCCCCCTCGGCGGGGATCATGACGACGAACAGGTGGTCGTACTCCGGGTCGGGCAGCATGCAGCCGTGCTCCGCATGCACCTCGAAGGGCGGACAGGGCGAGGGTGCGCCGAGGGCCGCCACGATCTGCGGCACGGTATCGCTGTGACCGGCGACCAGGATCGTCCCGCCGCGCTGCCGCTCGAGGATCTCCGCGGCGACCTCGCTCACCTCGGTCCGCTCGAGCACCCGCTCGGCGGGCAGTCCGAGCGCCACGACCGCCGGAGCGAGGGTCATCTGTGTGCGGCGGTACCTGGAGGCGATGGCCACCGTCACGCCGGCGTTCTCGACCACGGCGACCAGGTCGCGCGCTCGCTGGTGACCGGCCTCGGTCAGCGGCACGTCGCCGCCGCTGAGCTCCTTTTCCGCGTGGCGCACCAGGATGACGGTGGTGCCGCCGGACGCCTCCGAGGCCAGAGCCGCTACGGCGAGCAACGGGATCAAGGCCACCAGCGTGATTCGTATCATCCGCCTCCCGCAAACTGCGTTCGCTCCATTCTAGCCGCGGCGGCGCCTCCCCAGGGCTAAACTTGCGAGCCGGACGCGCGTATCATCGAGGTAGCCCCAAGAATCGATCGCCGGGAGGAGTTCAAACATGAGGCCCACCACTCGTCGCACCGTCGTGACTCTCGCCCTGCTCGCCTGCGCGCCGCTCACCCTGCGCGCCGAGCTGCAATCGGCCGGCGCTCTCGAGTTCGGCCCCGGCGGCACGCTGTTCGTGGCCGACTCCCAGGGCGGAGCCGTCTACGCCGTCGAGACCGGCCTGCCGAGCCAGGGGTCGACGGAGGGGATGGAGGGCGTCAAGGACCTGGACGCCAAGCTCGCCGCCCTGCTGGGCGTCGACGTGCGCGAGGTGTTCATCAAGGACCTGGCCGTCCACCGCCCGTCGGGCACGACGGTTCTGTCGATCATGCGCGGCTCGGGCGAGGGGGTGAAGCCGGTGCTGATGACCGTCTCGCGCGCGGGCGAGATCAAGGAGCTGCGGCTCGACGCGGTCGAGACGAGCAGGCTCGACATCGGCAACGCGCCGGCGCCGGACGCGATGATGGGGCGCAGCCGCAAGGCGCGCAGCTACACGGTGACCGACCTCGAGTTCATCGACGGCAAGCTCTACATCGCGGGGCTGTCGAACGAGGAGTTCGCCTCCACCCTGCGTCGTGCCGCCTTCCCCTTCGACGGCAAGGTCGAGACCACCGGCCTCGAGATCTACCACGGCGCGCACGGCGCCTTCGAGACCCACGCTCCGATCTTCACCTTCATGCAGTACGAGCTCAACGGCAAGCCGCACGTCGTCGCGAGCTACCTGTGCACGCCGCTGGTCACCTTCCCGGTCGAGCGGCTCGAGAACGCCGACAAGCTGCGCGGCAAGACCATCGCCGAGCTCGGCTTCGGCAACGTTCCGCTCGACATGGTCGCCTACGAGCTGGATGGAGAGCGCTACGTCTTGCTGACCAACACCAACCGCGGAGCCATGAAGTTCAAGGTGAGCGACATCGAGGCCTGGAACGCCAGGGAGGGCATCACCACCGAGGTGGGCCACGACGAGATCGTCAGGGGCGTTCCCTACATCGGCTCGCCTCTAGGGCACGTGTTGCAGGTCGCCGAGTTCGACGACGACAGCATCATGGTGCTCTTCCGGGCGGGCGAGAACGGCGCCCTGATGCTCGGCCCGCGCGACAAGAAGTGGCTCTAGCGACCTGAGCCTGCCGCACTTCGCCTCCGTGCCGCTCCTCGCCCCGCCTCCACCCCGGCGCTTGTGGTGGGTCATGGCGCTGGGCCTGGCGGCGATCCTCGCCGCCGCGGCGCCTCTGCCGGCGGCGGAGATTCGGTTCGTGACCACCGGCGACCGGACGGTGGTCGAGGCGCACGGGCTCGACCCGGAGCTCCTCGCCGGACTCGCGAGCCAGCCGCCGGCCGCGGTCGAGTGGGACGACCTGTTCGCCCTCTACACCGAGGATGCCAGCCTGTCGGATGGGCGGCTGCCGCCCCTGCTCGGCTCGTACGAGATCGAGCCGTGGGGCGTGCGCTTCACGCCGCGCTTCGAGCTGGTCGCCGGCCAGACCTACGTCGCCCGCCTGACCGGCGCCGGGTCGCCGAGCGGCGAGATCCACGCGCGGCTGACGCTGCCCAGGCCGGACACGCCGCCGTCCACGATCCTCGCCGAGGTCTATCCGAGCGGCTCGGAAGTGCCGGAGAACCTGCTGCGGATCTATCTCCAGTTCTCGGCCCCGATGAGCCACGGGCACGCTCACCTTCACATCCGGCTGCTCGACGACGCCGGCGACCCGGTCGAGGGTCCGTTCGTGGCTCCCGAGCGCGAGCTCTGGAGTCCGGACGGCTCCAGGTTGACCCTCTTCCTCGACCCCGGCAGGATCAAGCGCGGCGTCGGACCCAACGCGGAGGTCGGTCCGCCCCTGCGTGCGGGCGGACGCTACCGGCTGGTCGTCGATCGGCAGCTCGCCGACGCCCGGGGGGTGCCGCTGGCGCGCGGCCACACGAGGGTGCTCGAGGTCCTCGAGCCGGACCGCGACCAGCCGCGCATCGAGGACTGGACGCTCGAGCCACCGGCGACACGCGCCGATCCCGTCCGGCTGCGCTTCCCGGAGCCGCTCGACCACGGCCTGCTCGAGGGCCTGCTGACGGTGCTCGACGCCCGCGGCGCGCCGGTCGCCGGCAGCGTCGCCGTGAGTGACGGCGAGACCCGCTGGAGCTTTCGGCCGGAGCTCGGCTGGGGCGACGTCGTCTACCGGATCCGGGTCGGGACGCTGCTCGAGGACCTGGCGGGCAACAGCCTGCGCCGGCCGTTCGAGGTCGCGACTGCCGGAGGCGGCAGCGACGCGAGCGAGGAGGCCGCTCTCTACCTCGACCTGCCCTTCTCGGTCGGCGAGCCCTAGCCGCAAATGACTGAAGATGCGAGGCTTGCGACCGAGGGCGACGCAGGCGTATTCGCAGGCTAGCCGCCGGCCATCTCGACGATCTCGTGGCAGCGCTTGAGGCGCGCGAGTCTCAAGGCCCAGGAGTCGTCCGCGAGCCGCAGGTCGGGCGCCGCTTTCACCAGCGCCCGAACCGTGTCCGTCTGACAGCTGCCGATCGTGACGTAGTCGAGCTCGAAGACGCCGACGACGGCGTCTCCCAGCGCCACGCCGCCGCTGCGGCTGCGCGCGCGCGGATCCGCGCCGCGCTCGAGCAGCAGCTCGGTGATCCGCGCAAAGCCGTAGCCGGCGGCCATCATCAGCGGCGTCCGTCCGGCCGTCGAGGCGACGTTCGGATCCGCGCCGGCGTTGAGCAGCGCCCGGACCGCGTCCGTCTCCTTGGCGTGCACCGCGTGCAGGAGCGGCGTCCAACCTCGGGCGCGGCCGCGAAGATCGGGGTCGGCGCCACGGGCGACCAGGATGCCCACGAGCCTGAAGTGACCGGCGCGGACCGCACGGATCAGCGGGCTCCGGCCGGCGCCGTCGAGCTCGTCGGGGTCGGCGCCCGCGACCAGGAGCCGCTCCAGGAGCGGCTGATCCCCGGCCGCCGCGGCGGCGCTCAAGGGCGTCGTGCCGCCGGTGCAGCCGGCGAGCGCCGGCAGCAGAGCGAGCCCGAGCGCGGCTCGGCCCACGGCGCTGCGGACCGGCCGGCGGGCGGCGGGAAGGCGGCTTCGAGCGCTCATCGAGGGTACTTCTATCACTCCCGGACGGGGTCGATCCTGCGGCCGCGCCAGAGCGTCCCCCGGCCGCTCAGGTGAGCCCAGGCCGACGCCGCCGTCATGGCGCCAAACAGCAGGCTCGACACCGGCAGCACCAGCGCGTACGGCCAGCTCAATCCATGGTGCTGCACCGCCGGCCGCAGCGCCCGGAGCTCGAGCGCCCACGCGGCGGCGGCCCAGAGCGCCGCCCGCCACGCGCTCGGCTCGCCCGCCAGCGCGCCCACGGCGCCCAGGGCCAGGAGAAGGGGCGGCGCGACGCAGAACAGCCCGAGGCCGAGCAGCACCAGCATCAGCAGGCCGAAACGGTAGCCGAGCTGGTCGAAGGCGCTCCTCGCGACCATCTGCCAGAGGTCCGCCAGCCGCGGGTAGGACCGGAGCGAGCGGATGCCCGGATCGAGGCCCAGCCAGAGGCGGCCGCCGGCCGCCGCGACGCTCCGCGCCAGCGCTACGTCGTCGATGATCGCGCCGGCGATCGAGGCCATTCCACCCGCGCGCTCGAGCGCCGGGCGCCGCACCAGGACGCAGCCGCCGGCGGCGGCGGCGATGCCCGAGCGCGCGTCCGCCACCTTGCGAAACGGATAGAGGAGCTGAAAGAAGAACACGAACGTGGGCGCCAGCAGACGCTCCCAGAGCGACTCGGTCCGCAGCCGCGCCATGACCGAGACCAGGTCGTAGTCCGCGTCCGCCTGCTCCAGGAGCGAGCGTACCGAGCCCGGACGGTGCTCGATGTCGGCGTCGGTGAGCAGCAGCCAGGGGCTGGCCGAAAGCCCCGGATCGGTCGCGACCGCCTCGAGACCGCAGGCGAGCGCCCACACCTTGCCCGCCCAGCCCGGGGGCGTCGGGCTCGCAGCGACCACCCGCAGGCGGTGCGCCCGGCCGGCGGCGGCGGCAAGCTCCCTGGCCACCCGCGAGGTGCCGTCCTCCGAGCCGTCGTCCACCAGGACGACCGCGGCGAGCTCCTCCTGGGCCAGGAGCGGCGGCAGGGTGCGCGGCAGCTGCGCCGCCTCGTTGCGGGCCGGGATCAGCGCGACCACCGGCGGCCGCCGCCCGGCGTCGGCGCCCGGCGCCACCGGCAGACGCATCTCGCGCGGCCACGCCCGCGAGCGATCGAGGGTCACGGCGACCCAGAACAGGCAGCCCGCGAGCGCCAAGAGCTCCACGACAGTCACGGTTCGCGGCCTGCCATCGCCGTCCCTCCCGTCCTCGATCTCGACCGATCTCTCATCGTACGCCCCGCCTCCAGGCTCGACCCTACCTCCGTCCCGCCCCGCCAGGACCTAAAGCGCCCGCATTCCGGAACCGACGCCTGCCGCTTTCAGAAGGGGCGCGAGCCAGTCCAGGCCGGGGGTTCCCGGCGAACGGACTCTCGACCCCACCCCGCCGAGGGTGGTCCTTCGGCGCCCGATCGGGTATCTTCGCCCCGATCGGAGAGCGCATGGAGATTGGTGGCAAGACCTTCCTGATCACCGGCGGGGCGTCCGGCCTCGGCGAGGCGACCGCCTGGGCCCTTTCCGCCGGCGGCGCCAACGTGGTGCTGGCCGACCTGAACCGGAAGCGGGGCGAGGCGCTGGCGGAGGAGCTCGGCGAGCGAGCGCGGTTCGCGGAGACCGACGTCACCGACGAGGCCGCGGTCGGCCAGGCGATCGCCACCGCTCGCAACGAGTTCGGCGCCCTCCACGGCGCGGTGAGTTGCGCCGGGATCGGCGATCCGGCCAAGGTTCTCGGCAAGCACGGGCCGCACCCCCTGGAGCTCTTCCAGCGGGTGATCCACGTCAACCTGATCGGCACCTTCAACGTGCTGCGGCTGGCGGCCCTGGAGATCGCCGCCAACGAGCCGTTCGAGGAGGGCGAGCGCGGCGTGATCGTCAACACGGCGTCGGTGGCGGCCTACGAAGGACAGATCGGCCAGGTGGCCTACGCCGCTTCGAAGGGCGGGGTGATCGGTCTGACCCTGCCGGCGGCGCGCGAGCTCGCCCGCTACGGCATCCGGGTGGTCACGATCGCGCCCGGCCTGTTCGACACGCCGCTGATGGCGGGCCTGCCCGAGGCGGCGCGCCAATCGCTCGGCCAGCAGGTGCCGTTCCCCTCCCGCCTCGGCCGGCCGAGCGAGTACGCCGACCTGGTGCTGCACGTCATGACCAACCGGATGCTCAACGGCGAGGTGATCCGCCTCGACGGTGCGATCCGCATGGCGCCGCGCTAGAGG
>JBFGLX010000030.1:0-17667 GCA_041575955.1 Thermoanaerobaculia bacterium | reverse complement strand
CTGCCGCTCGGCGCGATCGGCGTCGTCGGCGCGCTTCTCGTGACCGGCCGCAGCGTCAACGTGGTGGCGATGATCGGCACCGTGATGCTGGCCGGCATCGTGGTCAACAACGCGATCGTCCTGGTTGACGCCGTCAACCAGCGGCGGCGGTCGGGGATGGCCAAGCTCGACGCCCTGATCGCGGCCGGCAGCGATCGGCTGCGGCCGATCTTGATGACCTCGGCGACCACCGTGCTCGGCCTGCTGCCGATGGCGCTCGGGCTGGGTGAAGGCGCCGAGCTGCGCGCGCCGCTGGCGATCACCGTGATCGGCGGGCTGACGGTGGCGACGCTCCTGACCCTGGTGGTGATTCCGGTGGTCTACTCGCTGCTCGATCGGCGCGCGGACGCCGAGGCGGCCGCAGAGCGCGCCCCCCGCCGGGCCGAGGGCGCGATCGGCGGCGCCGGCGAGCAGGCGCTGCCCGAGCCCCTGCAGGAAGTGGTGTGATGCAGCTGCCCCGACTCGCCGTCACCCGTCCGATCACCACCGCGATGATCCTGATCAGCGTGCTGGTCCTGGGCGGGATCGCGCTCTTCCGGCTGCCGCTCGCCTACCTGCCCGAGGTCGACGTGCCGTTCATCGGCGTGCAGATCCCGCTGCCGAACTCGAACCCGATGCAGGTCGAGCGCGAGATCGTCAAGCCGGTCGAGGAGGTGCTCGCGACCCTGCCGTCGGTCAAGACCCTCAACTCGGAGGCGACCGCCGACGAGGCGCAGTTCTTCCTCGAGTTCGACTGGGGCCGGGACCTCGACGTGGCGCGCATGCAGGTGAGCGAGAAGATGGATCAGGTGAAGCCGCAGCTGCCGGCGAACATCGGCGAGATCATCATCTTCTCGTTCAACACCAACGACATCCCGGTGGTGCAGGCGAGAGTCTCGGCCAAGGGGGTGGATCTCTCGGAGAACTACGACCTCATCGAGGCGCGGATTCTGAACCGGCTGCGGCGGGTGCCCGGCGTGGCGCGGGTCACCCTCGACGGCGTCGAGCCGAAGGAGATCAACATCGACCTGGTGCTGGCCCGGGTGCGCGAGCACGACGTCGACGTCGGCCAGCTGATCGAGCAGCTGCAGGGCGCCTCTTCGAATCTGGTGCTGGGCCAGATCGAGGCCGGGGGTCTGCGCTTCACCGCCCGCGCGCTCGGCGAGTTCACATCGGTCGAGGAGATCGGCAATCTGCGCATCAACCAGGACGGGCTGCGCCTCCGGGACATCGCGGAGCTCAACTACGAAGAGCCGCCGATTCCGCACGGCCGCCACCTCGACCTCGAGTTCGCCGTCGGGCTCGACGTCTTCAAGGAATCGACCGCCAACACCGTCGAGGTGGTGCGCGAGGTGATGTCGGTCATCCAGAACGAGATCAACAACGATCCGCTGCTCGCCGGCGTCAGCCTGTTCGTCTGGGAGGACCAGGGGGAGGAGATCTCGGGCGGCCTCTCCGGGCTGCTCAAGGCCGGCACCATCGGCGCGCTGCTGGCGATCTTGAGCCTCTACTTCTTCCTCCGGCGGCTCGACTCGACGATCATCGTCTCGCTGTCGATCCCGTTCTCGATCCTGGCCGCCTGCGGCCTCATGTTCTTCATGGGCAAGACGCTCAACATCCTGTCGATGATGGGCCTGATGCTGGCGGTGGGGATGCTGGTCGACAACGCGGTCGTGGTGCTCGAGTCGATCGATCGCACTCACCGCAAGGAGAAGGACCGCGAGAAAGCCGCGCTCGACGGCGCCCGTGGCGTGTCGACGGCGGTCGCGGCGTCGACCCTGACGACGCTGATCGTCTTCCTGCCGCTGATCATCGGCGCCAGCACCGATCTCACGACCTGGTTGAAGGAGATCGGCATCACCATCACCATCGCGCTGGCCTGCTCGCTGTTCTCGTCGCTGACCCTGATCCCGCTGATGTCGGCCCACTTCCTGGGCCGCAAGCGGCCGCGGGCGATCCAGTCGATCGCCTGGCTGGAGGAGAAGTACGCCGGCGCCCTGCGCTGGACCCTCCACCATCCGGCCAATACCTTCGTCTTGCTGATCCTCGGCCTGGCGCTGGTGCTGATGCCGTTCTTCACCGGCATGGTTGAATCGGCCATCTTCTCGGGCACCGTCAACGAGCGCATCTTCCTGCGCTACGAGTTCGCCGACCATACCTACAAGTCGGAGGCGATGGCGGTGGTCGACCAGGTCGAGCCCTTCCTGTGGGCGAACAAGGAGAAGTGGGAGGTCGCCTCGCTCTACACCTTCTGGATGGAGAACCGGGCCGAGACCACCATGGTGCTGTCGCGCAAGAACATGACCGACGACGAGATCCGGGAGCTCAGGAAGACCATTCGCGACGAGCTGCCCGAGATTCCCGGCGTCCGGCTCTACTTCGAGGACGACGCCGACACCGGCGGCAACACCCACTTCTTCGCGGTCAAGTTCTTCGGCCAGGACTCGACGCTCCTGGAGGGCTTCGCCAACGAGGCGGCGCGCAGGATCGAGACCGTGGCGGGCGTTCTCGACGTGCGCACCTCGTTCCGCGACGCCCAGCGCGAGGTGCAGGTCCGGGTCGATCGCGACAAGGCCGAGCGCGCCGGCCTCGACGCCCAGGCCGTGGCCGACATCTTCTCGTTCACGCTCGGCGCCATGCGGCTGCCGCGCTTCAACACCGGTGAGCGCGAGGTCGACACCTGGCTGGCGCTGCGCATCGAGGACCGCGAGAACATCGACGACATCAAGAAGCTCCAGATCGGCGGCGCCGGCGGCGACGGCCGGCCGATCACCCTGGCCGACGTCGCCAGCTTCCAGATCGTGCCCCGGCCGAAGGAGATCGTGCGCGAGAACCGCAGGGTCCGCGTGGCGGTGAGCGCCACCTACGAGGGCGAGGACTGGGAACAGACCCAGGAGGAGATCGCCGGCCTGATGGACGCGTTCGACCTGCCGCCCGGCTATTCCTGGTCGTGGAACGACCGGATCATCGAGCAGGGCGAGCAGAACGCGCAGATGGCGGTCAACTTCCTGCTCGCCCTGGTGCTCGTCTACCTGGTCATGGCGTCGCTGTTCGAGTCGCTGGCGCAGCCGTTCGCGATCCTGTTCTCGATTCCGTTCGCCCTGCCCGGAGCCGCCTGGATGCTGGCCGCCACCGGCACCAGCTTCAACCTGATGGGCCAGATCGGCCTGCTGATCCTGATGGGCATCGTGGTCAACAACGGCATCGTGCTGCTCGACCACACGAACCAGCTCCGCCGGACCGGCCTGTCGCGCGAGGAGGCGATTCTGCAGGCCGGCCGCGAGCGCCTGCGGCCGATCCTGATGACCGCGGCGACCACCATCATCGGCCTGCTGCCGCTGGCGGTGCGCGGGCCGGCGACCAGCGGCATCTTCTACTACCCGCTGGCGCGGACGGTCATGGGCGGCCTGATCTCGTCGGCCGTCCTGACCCTGCTGGTGCTGCCCTATATCAACGTCGGCATGGAGACCGTCGGGGAGTGGGCGAAGGGCCTCTGGCGCGCCTCGGGCGCGACGCGGCCTCCGACCGCCGAGGATCTGAAGGCGGTGCCGGTACCCCCGGTGTTGCCGTAGGGGCCGGCACCAGGGCGGTCGCGGCGATCCTCCGATGGAGGGGCTGAAAGGGGAGGTCCCTCCCCTTTCTCCGGAGCCGCCGCCGATATACTGCTCGCCGATGTCCGATCCCGCCGGGGCGCCGCCCCGGGCGCTCCCGAAGCAGCTGCTGCGCGAGCTCCACGGCTTCCTGAGCCTAGAGGCGCCCTTCCTGATTCGCGACCTGCCGCAGGTGCACGCGGAGGCGGATCTGGAGCGCGCCCTGCTCGCGCGGATCGAGGAGCGCTTCCGGACCGGCGAGGAGTTCGCCCACCAGCGGC
Organism: Thermoanaerobaculia bacterium; assembly: GCA_041575955.1. Classification (GTDB taxonomy): domain Bacteria; phylum Acidobacteriota; class Thermoanaerobaculia; order Multivoradales; family JAHEKO01; genus JAHEKO01. The sequence goes on along the minus strand of JBFGLX010000030.1, from coordinate 13,778 downwards.
TCTTCCCCCTGGTCAACCATCAGCGGGCGGTCAACTGGGCGCGCGAGGCGCTCGAGATCCAGGTGCGCGGCTTCTTCGAGCGCCGGCGGATCCGCGCCTCGATCACCCCCGAAGAGCGCCGGCTGATGCTCCGGACGATGATCCTGACGCGCGAGCTCGACTCGTTTCTCAAGCGGGCGTTCGACCGAAAGGAGATCGCCTGGGAAGACTATCCGTCGCCGCAGAAGGGGTTCCGGTCGACCGGCCAGGAGGCGATCGTCGGCGCGGCGCTGCGGCTCCGGCGGCCTCCCGAGCACGGCGAGGGCGAGGCCTACAGCGGCGACTACATCGGCCCGATGATCCGCGATCTCGGGGCGCTCCTGATGTTCATGCCCGACCCGCTCCACCCGATTCTCGTCCAGTACGGCAAGAAGGGGACGCCGGTGGACGGCCGCGACATTCACACCGGCGACTTCTCGAAGGGCGTGCTGCCGCCGGCGGCGCCGCTCGCCATCGCCACCCAGACCCTGGTCGGCATGGCCTACGCGTTCAAGGCGCGCGAGCAGGATCGGGTGTGCGTGTCGTTCATCGGCGACGGCGGCTCGAGCCTCGGCGAGTGGCACGAGGCGATCAACCTCGCCGGCGTGCAGAGGCTCGCCATGGTCTTCATCGTCGAGAACAACCAGTGGGCGCTCGGCACCCACGTCAGCGAGCAGACCGCCGCCCGCCGCTTCGCGCTGCGCGCCGCCGGCTACGGCATGCCCGGGATCACGCTGTTCGGCAACGATCCCGACGAGGTCGCCGCCGGCGTCGCCTGGGCCGCCGAGCGCGCCCGCCGGGGCCTCGGCCCGAGCCTGGTCGAGCTGGTCACCTACCGGCGACCCGGCCACGCCCACCACGACGACGACCGCTTCCACGGCAGCGCCGAAGCCAAGATCCCCGGCTACGAGTTCCCCGAGGAGCTCAAGGCCTGGGAGAAGGCCGACCCGCTCGAGCTCTACGCCCGGAGGCTCGAGGAGCTGGAGATCGTCTCGGCCGCCGAGCGCGCCGAGCTCGAAAAAGCGGCCGAGGTCGCCGTCCTCGAAGCCGGCGAGAAAGCCGCCCGCGCGCCCTGGCCCGAGCCGTCCGACTACCTGCACCGCGAGTTCGCGCCCCGGGTGCTGCCGGTCCCGAAGCCCCGAGCCGAGCCGACTATCGGGCCGAAGACCAAGAAGATGTCCTACGACGAGGCGATCCGCCAGGCGCTCGTCGAGATGATGGCGGAGGACCCGAACGTCTACGTCCTCGGCGAGGACGTCGGTGGCCGCTACGGCGGGGCATTCGGCGTCACCCGCGGCCTCGCCAAGCAGTTCGGTCCCATGCGCTGCCTCAACACCCCGCTCGCCGAGTCCGCCATCGTCGGCTGCGGCGTCGGCTCGGCGCTCATGCGCATGCGCCCGGTGGTCGAGATGCAGTTCGCCGACTTCCTCGCCCCGGCCTTCAACGCCCTGGTCAACAACGCCGCCAAGGTCTACTGGCGCTGGGGGAGGGCGGTCCCCATGGTCGTCCGCCTCCCCTACGGCGGCGCCACCGGCGACATGAAGAAGCTCCTCGGCGGCGGGCCGTTCCACTCCCAGTGCCCCGAGATGTGGTTCCTGAGGACGCCCGGCTGGAAGATCGTCGCGCCCTCGACCCCCGCGGACGCCAAGGGGCTGATGATCGCGGCCATTCGCGACGAGAACCCGGTGATCTTCCTGGAGTCCAAGGGGTTGTATGGCTTCTTCCGGACGGACTTGAGGGAGGAAGTCCCGCTCGGGACGGAGCACGAGGTGCCGCTTGGCAAGGCGGTGGTGCGGCGCGCGGGGACCGCCGTCACGGTCGTGACCTACGGCGCGATGGTGTGGACGGCGCTGGCGGCGGCGGAGGAGTTGGCGGGAGAGGGGGTGTCGGTGGAGGTGGTGGATCTGAGGAGTCTGTGGCCGCTGGACGAAGAGGCGGTGGCGAGGTCACTCAAGAAGACCGGTCGCTCCCTGTTTCTGCACGAGGACTCACAGCGCGGTGGCTTGGGCGGCGAGCTTTCGGCAACAGTGGCGAGCAAGCTGTTCTACTTCCTCGACGCCCCACCAGTGCGATTCGGGGCGCCCGACGCGCCCGTTCCCTACGCTCCTGGACTCGAGGTCGACTACCTGCCGACGGCAAGCAGACTGGTGGAGCGACTCCGGGCGCTGGCCGAGAGCTAGATCAGGAACGGTGGGCCGAGGAAAAGCGTCGGGTCTGTCCGTCTACTTAGCAGTGATGTGCTGAGCGCGCGCAGGGGCTCGGGGACGGTCTGGGGTCCGAGGCAGCTCAGCCTTCGAAGCGAAGGAGGTGTCGATGCCGAGCCAAGGTAGGCAGACATCGGCTGCTGAGTGGAGCGTGCTTCTCTACCTGGCCGGTGACAACAATCTGAGCAGCGCCATGATCGCCACGCTGCAGACGATCCTCGAGCAGGAGTTGTGGCCCCGGGTCGGAGTGCTGGCGGAGCTCGATCCCAGCGGCCGTGGGCGTCCCACGCAGCGGTATGTGTTCGATGACCGGGGCAGTGAGGAGCTGTCCGACTTCCTGGCCGAGGAAGCGCCCGAGGAGAACACGGGAAATCCGGAAGCGCTGGTCGAGTTCACGGAATGGGCGCTCAAGGCCAGGGGCGAGCGCTCGCTGTATCACGCACTGATTCTGAGCGGCCATGCGAGCGGCATCACCCAGGACTACCTGGCGCGAGACTCGAGCCCGTATGACGCCTTGACGATTCCGGAGCTCCAGACAGCGCTGAAGGAGATCCGCGATCACCTGGGCGGCAAGCTGAGTCTCCTCGGCATGGACAGTTGTTTCATGAGCATGGTGGAGGTGGCCTTCGCGGTCAGGAAGTTTGCCGAGATTCTGGTGGGGGCCGAGTCGTACACTCCGGAGGCTGGCTGGCCCTACGGCCGGATCCTGCGCAAGGCGACCCGAGTGCGGAAGCGGCAATCCGAGGCGATCACTCCGGAGCGCCTGGCACGGTTGATCGTTCGTCGGTACGTCAACCACTACGCCGATCACGATCATGCCAACGGCCTGTCCGTCGACCTGGCGGCGGTCCGGCTGACCTGTATCGAAGATCTGGCAGAGGCGGTAGGCGAGCTGGGACGCGCCCTGATGGCCGCGATCAAGCACCGCCAGCTGGGACAGATCTACCGCACTCAGCTGACTGTCGCGCATTGGGAGTCGCAGACCTACAAGTTCGATCAGTTCGTGGACCTGCGTGACTTGACCGTCAGGATTCTGCGTGGCTTCGCCGACGGCGCTACGCCTTCGTCACCGGCGAGCAAGGCGGTGGTCGCCGCGGCGCGACGAGTGCAAGAGCAGATCGAGCGCTGCGTCATTTTGTCCGGGTGCAGTGGCTCGGCCTATCAGCATTCGTACGGCCTCTCGATCTACCTCCCGTGGGTCGAGGCCTTCCCGGACTACTTCGAGCTGGAATGGGCGGCCAACGGATGGGGAGATTTCATCGAGAGCTACTTGAAGGAGAACCGAAGGGAGGCTCGACCGGGGTTCGTGCCGTTCGAGCCGGTCCGGGAGCGGCGAATCGTTCGGGCGCGGGCGGCTGCTCAGCAGCGGCAGGACAAAAGCGGCGTCCCGCTGCCCAGCTTTCTGGTCAGGCAGTGGGTCGAGGCCGCGGCGGGCGAGGCCCCCGAGCGGCGAGAGCTCCGAACCCGGTTTCACAGCAAGCGCTTCCATGGCAAGAAATTCGCGGATGATCGCCGCGAATCGATCAAGAACTTTCCCGCGGTCACGGGCAAGGTGTTCTGGCCGACGGACCCAGAGGACCCTAGCGACGATTCGACCTAGGAGCTCGCGCGCCACCCTCGCAGTCCTGGCAGTTCTGGGGCTGGGCTGGGTCGCATTTCACCGGGTGGGGGTCGTCGGCGAGCCTGCGGTCGAGCAGGGGACTTCGGCCCAGGTTCACACGGATGCGGTCGAGGCCGACCGGCTGCTGAAGGAGGCGCAGGTGCTTCGGCGGAGTTACGTCCGCGCGGACACGGATGAAGCCCTGGCGGGCCTTCGGCGGGCGAGGGACTTCTGGCACGCGTCGGGGACGACCCTGAAAGCCGCTCTGGCGAGTCGCCTGATGGGTCTCCTCTTGCTCGAGGCAGGATCGTGGCCCGATGCCCGGGAGTGTTTCGAGCAAGGCCTCGAATGGGCTCGACAGTCCGAGGATCCGAGTGCGGTGAGCCGTATCGCGAGCGATTTGGGAAACCTGTTGGCGCTTCTCGGGGAAGTGACGCGAGCCGAGGCCCTCTGCGACGAGGCCCTGAGGCTGGCTGCGAAGAGCGGGAACAGGGAAGCGACCGCAAGGGCCCTGGTGTGCGCGGGGGAAGTCGCATACAACCGCGACGAGGCCGCTGAGGCGCTGGCCTTCTACTCGAGGGCGGAGAGCGTCTCGAGCTCGACCGGGGATTTGCGGGGGCGAGCCGAGGCGCTGCTGCTCATCGGTTACGTACATTCCGACCTGCGCCGGTTCGCCAAAGCGAGCTCCGCGTACTACCTGGCCCTCGATCTCTGGAATCATCTGAATGACCGGCGCGGGCGTGCGCTGGTGCTCGTGGCGCTCGGCAGGCTCCACCTCCGACTGAGCGAGTACCAGCTGGCTCTGAACAACTTCGCCGAGGCCAGGCAGCTGGTCGCGCCGATCGAGGACGGGGTCTGGACGGCCAGCATCCTGGCGGGTATCGGCTCCGTCTACTTCGAGACCGGGGAGCCCGACCTGGCACTGCCGTACTGGACCGAGGCGCGAGAGCTTTTCAAATTGGCCGAACTGCGCGTGCCGGCCACCGAGGTCCTGTTGTCGATCGCCGCGGCCCACTTCAGAAGCGGCAGCGATGGGCGGGCTCTCACCCACCTCGATGAGGCGCTCGCGCTCGCTCGAGAGTTGAAGAGCGCACGCCTCGAGAGCGATGCTCACCGGCTCGCGGGTCGCGTCTACCGAGCTCAGGAGCTGCCGGAAAAGGCGCTCGAGGCCTTCGAGCTGGCCAGATCCCTGCAGGAGGCCGACGACGATCCCAGGATTGCCGCCGAGACGCTCGCCGACATCGGCAGTGCCTACGAGGAGCTCGGCGCCAGCGGCCCGGCCTCTGAGCACTTCGAGCTGGCCATCGCTCGCAGCCGAGACGTTCGCGATCGAATCGGCGAGGCGAGGGGGAACTACGGCCTGGCTCGGCTCGCTCGAGCGCGCGGCGACCTTCACCGCTCCAGGGAGCTCATCGAACGGGCGATCGACTTGACCGAGTCGGTGCGACGCGAAGTGGCCCTGCCGGCGTTGCGCTCGTCGTATCGAGCTTCGGTCGACGAGTACTTCGACTTCTACATCGACCTGCTCATGAGCCTTCACCTCGAGCGGCCGAGAGCCGGTCACGACGTCGAGGCGTTCGAGGCCAGCGAGCGGTCTCGGGCGCGCATGCTGGTCGAGATGCTGGCGGCGGCGGAGAGGGACCGCGAGACGGGCGTCGAGGGCGAGTCGACGCTCCGGGCCGAGAACCTGAAGCGCCGTCTCGACGCGGCGATCGCCGAGTGGATGCTCGCGCTGGCCGACCGGCCGGAGGATCTGGAGGAGGTATCGAGGTCGATGAGTCGTCTTTCGCTCGAGTACGAGCGCGCTCAGGCTGAATCCCGAAGCCTCGGCGTGGGTCTGGAAGCGCTCGGGAGCCCAGCTCCGATGAGCCTCGCCGAGGTCCAGACGGACCTGCTCGACGACGACACGGTCCTCTTGCACTATTCGCTGGGGGAGCCGCGCAGCTTTCTTTGGATCGTGAGCCCAACCCGCTTCGAGAGCCACGTCCTGACTTCGCGCGCGGCGATCGAGGACTCCGCAAGACGCGTCTATCAGCAGATCGCCGCCAGGCGGTCTCGGCGCGGCGCTGCGGACCCGGACCCGCGAGAGTCGATGGACGAGCTGAGTCGAATGCTGGCGCTGACGGCGCTCGGCGGTATGAGTGCCGAGAGAGTCGTCGTCGTTGCTGATGGCTTCCTTCACCATCTTCCGTTTGCCGTGCTTCCGTTGCCGTTGCTCGGCTCCGAGCGTTCGATGCCGCTGATCTCTTCGCACGAGATTGCCTACCTGCCTTCGGCGGGAGCACTTGGGGCCCTCAGGGATCAAGCCCGGAGGAGAGAGCCGGCCCCGCGCGAACTCGTCGTCATGGCGGATCCGGTCTTTAGCGCCTCTGATCCAAGGTTGCCAAGACTCCGCGCGGGCCCGGCTGTCGCGAGCCGAGCCGAGCCCTGGCAGGTCACGGCTTTCTCCCGGCAGAGGCGGGCGCTCGACTCGATGGGACTGTTCGGCCTGGGGCGGGGCGGAGTTCCCAGACTACCTGCCACCGGCCGTGAGGCGGAGTCGATCATGGGATGGACCACTGCGGACGACTCGATGCGCTTGGTGGGGCTGGAAGCCAGCCGACTCCGGGCTCTCCATCCGAGCCTCGGCGAGTACCGCATTCTCCACCTGGCAACGCACAGTCTGGTGAACTCGCGGCATCCGGGCCTGTCTGGCGTACTGCTTTCGCTGTTCGATTTCGAGGGCAAGCCCACGAATGGCTTCCTCAGCCTCCACGATATCTACGAGCTGAAGCTGAGCGCCGAGCTGGTGGTACTGAGCGCATGCAGCACGGCTCTGGGGAAGGACGCCGAGGGTGAGGGCCTCGTGGGCCTGGTTCATGGCTTCCTGCTGGCGGGATCGGAGCGCGTCATGGCGAGCCTCTGGGAGGTGGACGACGACGCCACCGCGGCTCTCATGAGTACGTTCTATGACGAGATGCTGAACCGCAGCCGCTCGCCTACCGCCGCCATGCGCCACGCTCAGCTACAGTTGATGGAGCAGGAGCGGTGGGCAGCACCCTACTATTGGGCTGCCTTCGTCTCCCAGGGCGAATGGCGCTAGCTCCCGGCTACCAAAGAAAACAGGCGCAGGACACGAGAACTGCTTCGCTAGCCACTCTGTGCCCTGCGCCCCGCCGCAAATGGTGAACCCTGTATCCACCTGCGAGAGGAATGGGTTCAACGGGTTGAGAGGCAAGAGTGATGCCAGTAGGAGGCGCGCCGGCCTCCGTCGCAGATAAAGCTCTCGGAGTAAGGAGTTTAGACCGATCGCTCGCCGAGCCCTGACCGTGCCGGACGAGCCGTCGACGGACCAAGAATCTGAGTTCGGTTCAACGAGCTGATTCGGGGGCGGGGCGCGGCGCGGGCCCCGGCGCGGCCCTACTTCGCCAGGTTGCGGATCTCGATCTCGAGCGTCTCGAGGTCGACGATCGCCACGGTCGAAAGCCCGGTCAGCCAGCCCCCGGCCTCGCCGGGGTTGAGCAGGATCGCCTTCTCGACGCGCTCCTCGATCTCGTGGGTGTGGCCGAAGACGACCAGGTCGTAGTCGCCGCTCCGCGCCAGGGGCTCGGCGAGCTCCGGGTAGTGGACGACGGCGATCCGGCGGCCGGCGGCCTTGGCGGTGCCGAGGTTGGGGTGGACCTCGCCGATGCCGGTGAACTGGGCGGCCAGGCCGAGGCGCTCGCCGTCGTTGTTGCCGAAGACGGCGAGCACCCGGCAGTTGAGCTCCTTGAGCGGGCCGACGGCGAACGGCGAGACGAAATCGCCGGCGTGGAGGACGAGGCCGACCTGCTCTCGGTTGAACAGCTCGACAGCCTGCCGGACCCTCGGCACGTTGTCGTGGCTGTCGGCCATGACGCCGATCTTCATCTCGGGTTCGGGCTGGTCATCGGCTCGGGCGTAGGGTAGCGCCTCTGGGGCCGGCGAGTCCACAGGGAATCGCGCCGACGCGGACGCCTACGGTCGCTCGAGGGTGAGCGGGTCGCGCAGCGGCAGCTCGACGACCGGGCGCCCGGTGAGCCGCTCGAGCGGGCTCGGCTCGGCGCCGCTCGCGACCCCGATCTCGACCCCACGGCCGACGGCCAGGACGACGAGGTCCTCGGGCCGCAGGTGCCGCTGGGCCGCCGCCAGCACCTGTTCGGCGGTGACGGCGCGGATCGAGTCGTAGCGCCGGCGCCAGTACCCGTCGGGGCGCTGCATCAGCTCGTCCTCGGCCAGGTAGCCGGCGATCTCCTCGGCGGTGTCGAACGACTGGCGGAGCCCGGCGAGGAGCGACTCCTTGGCGACCTCGAGCTCCTGCGGGTGGACGGGGCGGCTGCGCAGCCGGCGCAGCTCTTCGAGGCACAGTCCGACCGCCCTCGCGACGTCGGCGTTGGCGGTGTCGAAGAAGATCCGGAGCTCGCCGGCCCAGAGCTCGCCGGTGTCGAGCGACGCGCTCGCCCGGTAGACGAGGCCCTCGGCGGTGCGCAGACGCCCGGCGACACGGGAGATTGCGCCGCTGCCACCCAGGATCTCGCCCATGACGGCGAGGGCGGCCAGCTCGCGCGCGCCCTCCGCATCGCCCGTGGCGCCGGGGGTCGCCGTCGTCCGCCCGCCGGCCCCCTCGCTCCGGCTCAGGTGCCCGAGCCGAACCTTCGCCTGGGGCGTGTCCTTTTCGATCCGGTAGGGGCCGGGCACGGGCTCGTGGGTCGGCTTCGGCGGTGGCCAGGGTGGCGTGGCCGGTTCGGCGACCGGCGGCCAGCTCGCCAGGTGCTCGGAAAGCAGCTCGACGGCCCTCTGCCGGCTGACGGCGCCCGACACCGCGAAGACCAGATTCGCGGGATGCCAGTAGCGCCGGTGAAAGGCGACGACGTCGTCGCGGCCGATCGCGCCGAGGGTCGCGGTGGTGACCGGCCGGGTCGAGAAGTGGTCCTCGCCCCAGAGCAGCCACTCCCACTCGCGCTCCAGGAGATCGAGCGGATCCTCGTTCCGCCGCGCCATGTTCTCGAGCAGGCTCCGGCGCAGCGCCTCGATCCGATCGGGATCGAAGCGGGGCCTCGCCAGCATTGCGAAGAAGAGCTCGAGCCCCTTTTCGAGCCCGGGCGTCGTGACGTTGAGCGATGCGCCGCCGCGAGTGATGCCGGCGAACGAGTCGAGGCGCGCGCCCAGGAAGGCGGCGCGGTCGTCGAACTCGTCGGCGGGCAGATCGGCGGCGCCGGCGCGGCGCAGGAGCGCCCCGGTGAGCGACGCGAGACCGGTCTGCGCGGGCGCGTCGAGAAAGCTGCCGACGCGCAGTGCGACCGCGACGTCGACCAGCGGCAGGGTGTGGTCCTCGGCGATGAAGGCGACGGCGCCGCCCGGCAGCTCGACGCGGTGGGCCGCCGGATCGGGCGGCGCGAAGACCGGCTCTGCAAAGCGGAGCATTCCCGGGTGGGCCGGGATCCCAGGGCGTTCGGCCGGGGTAGGAAGCTGGGCGGTCGCGGCGAGGGCATGGACGAGCAGAGCCGTCGTGATCAGAAGCGGCCGGGGGCGAGCCCCGCCTCTACGCTGCGCGCTCGGGGATCGACGCGTCATCGCGGGCGTGAGCCCGCCGTTTCGGGCGGCGGCGCGGTTCCCTGCCGGTAGTAGAACGCCCGCGCCGGCGTACCCTCCAGGAGATAGCGCCGGGCGACGTCCACGACCTCGGCCGCGCTCACCTGCAGGATCCGCTCGGGCCAGTCGTTGATGTGGCGCCAGTCGCCGAGCCCGTCGTAGATCAGGAGCTGGCGCATGAGGGCGTCGGAGTCCCGGAGCCGGCGGTAGGCGTCGGCGGTGATCTGGTTCTTGACCGTCTGGAGCTCGCGGCCAGCGAGGGCGGCGCCGGTCAGCGCCGCCACCTCGTCGAGCCAGGCGGCCTCGAGCGCCCGTGGATCGGTGGCGCCACTCGCCTCGGCGACGAACAGGAACGAGCCGGCGCGGCGCAGCGGGTGCTGCAGCACGGAGGCCGAGTAGGCGATTTGCCGGTCGAGCACCAGAGAGCGGTGGAGGCGGCCGGTGCGCCCGTTCAAGAGGCCGGCGAGCACCTGCAGGCGGTAGGAGTCGGGATGCCGGAACGGCACCGAGGGGTAGCGAAGCTGGGCCTGGGGCGGGCAGTCGCACTCCGCGACCAGAGCCTCTCGAGCCGGCGCCGGCCGATCGAAAGGCGCCGCCGGGCCGATGGCGCCGCCCGGCGGCAGCCGGCCGAAGTAGCGCCCGGCCAGCTCCCGGACCCGCTCGCGGTCGAAGTTGCCGACCAGGACGGCGGTCAGATTGGCTGCGGAGAAGTGGCGCGCGAAGAAGTCGCGGACGTCCTCGCGCGAGGCGCCGTCGAGGTCCTCTGGCCGGCCCAGCGGCAGCCAGGCGTAGGGCAGGCCGCGCCAGAAGAGCTCGCGGAAGGCCTCGTCCAGCTTGCCCGTCGGCGTCGAGCCGACGCGCAGCCGGCGCTCCTCGACGATCACGCGCTTTTCCTTGTAGAACTCCCGGAAGATCGGCGCCAGCAACCGGTCGGACTCGAGCCAGAACCAGAGCTCGAGCTTCTCGGCCGGGACCGTGACGTAGAACATCGTCAGGTCCTCGAGGGTGTTGGCGTTGAGTCCGGTGGCGCCCGCCTGCGAGTAGAGAAGCGCGAGCTCGCCGAGGAAGGCCGCGTCGCGCGCCGACTGCTGGAGCTCGTCGAAACGGTCGCGCAGCTCGTCGAGCCGGCGCCCGGATCGGGCCGACGGGCTCGACCTCGCTTCGATCCGCGCGATCTCTCCGGCGGTCCGGTCGAGGTCCTGCAGGAGCTCGAGCTCACGGTCGAGCTGCCGGGCGCTGACCGTGCGAGTGCCTTTGAACAGCAGGTGCTCGATCAAGTGGGTCAAACCGGTCTGGCCCGGCCGCTCGTCGGCCGAGCCGACCCGCGCGACCCAACCGGCTGCCACCGTGCTCGACTGCGGCCGCTCCACCAGCAGGAACCGCATGCCGTTGGCGAGCTTGACCTCTTCGACCGGCAGGCGGGCCGAAGGCGCGGCCACCGGGTCCGCAGCGGAGCCGGCCGACGCGATCAGGAGGCCGACCGCGGCGGCGTTCCGGAGCGAGCGAATCCCGGCCATTCGCGGCAGGCTAGCACGGGGATGGGGATATAGACTGGGGGAGCGAGAGGCGCATGAAGCCACCTGCGAACCAGACTCGAGGCGCGATTCTCGGTCTGCTGCTGGCGGTCGCCACCTCGGTCTGGGCAATCAACGCCTTCGCCCCTCCCGAGCCGGTCCCGGCCTCGGCACCGGAGGACGAGTTCTCGGCCGAGCGGGCTTTCGCACACGTCCGGGAGCTCGGGCGGGCGCCACGGCCGCTCGGCTCGCCCGCGCACTCCGAGGCCCGCGATTACCTGCTCGCCGAGCTGCGCTCCCTCGGGCTCGAGCCGGAGGTCCAGGAAGCGCGCATGGTGGCGCGCCAGGAGGCCGATCGCTTCTTCGCGGTGCGGGTCCAGAACGTCCTCGCGCGGCTGCCGGGACGCGCGTCGAGCGGCGCCCTCCTGCTGATGGCGCACTACGACTCGAGGCCCAACACCCCCGGGGCCGGCGACGATCTCGCCGGGGTCGCGGCGATCCTCGAGAGCGTCCGCGCGCTGGGCGCGGGGCCGCCGCTCGACAACGACCTGATCATTCTCTTGAGCGACGCCGAGGAGCTCGGCCTGGTCGGCGCTCGCGCCTTCGTCGAGCGCCACCCCTGGGCCTCGGACGTGCGGCTGGTCTTCAACTTCGAGGGCCGCGGCAGCCGCGGCGCGGTGACGATGTTCGAGACCCGCTCCGGCAACCTGGACGTCGCGCGCGGCTTGCGGCGGGCCGTGCCCTACCCCTACGCCAGCTCGCTGAGCTACGAGGTCTACCGGCGGATGCCGAACGACACCGACTTCAGCGTCTTTCGCGAGGCCGGCGTGCAGGGCCTCAACCTGGCCTTTCTCGGCAACCATCCCGCCTACCACACGATGCTCGACACGGCCGCCACCCTCGACCCGGCAACCGTGCAGCACCACGGCTCCTACGCCCTCGGCCTGGCGCGGCACTTCGGTCGCGTCGACCTGGGCGGGCTCGAGGACGCCTCCGGGCGCGACGCGGTCTACTTCAACCCCTATCCCTTCCGTTTGATCGTCTACCCGGCGGGCTGGGCGGTGCCCCTGGCCGCGGCCGCCGCGCTCCTGCTGCTGATCGCGATCGGAGTCGGTCGCCGGCGCGGCCGGCTCGAGCTCGGCGGCACGGCGCGCGGCCTGGCGCTCTTCCTGGCGACGCTCGGCGCCGGAGCGGCCGTAGGCTGGTGCTTCTGGTGGCTGATCCGCAGTCACCTTCACGGGCTTCTCTTCGGGCCCCACGGGCTGGCCTACGACGCCGGCGGCCTGCTGGTGAGCCTGTTGGCGCTGATCGCCGGCGTCGCCGGCGCGGGCGCCGGCTGGCTCGGCGAGCGCCGCCGGCCGCTCGAGCTCTGGGCCGGCTGCTGGCTGGGCTGGGCGGCCCTCGGTCTGGCGGTCGCCGTCTGGGTGCCGGGTGCCAGCTACCTGACCAGCTGGCCGCTCCTGGCCGCGGCCGCGGGCACGCTGGTCCTCGGGCTGCCGCGCGACGCGGGTGGCCTCGGCCGCTCCGAGCCGCTGATCATGGCGCTCGCGGCCCTGCCCGCGGTCGTCCTGCTGGCACCAATGGTGGCGACGGTCGCCGAGGCCCTGACGCTGCGCGCCGCCGCCGTGATCGGGACGGCCGCGGGCCTGCTCCTCACGGCTCTCCTGCCGCTCCTGGCGCGGCTCCACCAAGCCAGCCGCGGCAAGAGCTCGCTCGCCGCGGTCGCCGCCGGCCTCGGCCTCGTGGCCTGGATCGCGGTGGTGGCGGAGCCGTCCGCCGAGTCTCCGGCCGTCGACACGCTCGCCTACGCCGTCGACACCGAGAGCGGAGAGGCGTGGTGGGCGAGCTTCGACGAGCGCCCCGATCCGTGGACCGCGCTCGTCCTGGGCGCGGCGCCGGAGCGGACCTCGGCGCCCGGGGCGTTCAGCCTGCCCGACACCGAGGTGCTGCTGGCGCCGGCGGAGCCGCTCACGGTGCTCTCGCCGACGGCCGAGACCCGCTCCGACTCGCGGGCGCGAGGACGCAGGATCGAGGCCGTGGCGAGCTCGAGCCGGGGCGCGGCGGTGCTGCGCATCCGCGCCGAGGCCTCGGTGCCCTACCTGGCGGTGTCGGTCGAGGGCGAGCGCTTCGATTTCGACGCCGATCCCGAGGCGCGGGGCCTGGGCGAGGTCTCGATCCTCGCCTTCGGGTTCGGCTCCGACGACGTGCGGATCGGGTTCGAGATGGCCGAGGCCTGGCCGGTCGAGCTCGAGCTGGTCGACGTGAGCTGGGGCTTCCACGCCCTCCCCGAGCCGCCCGCGCCGCGGCCGCCCGGTCTGATCCCCAGCTCGAGCTGGCGGACCGACGCGGTCTGCGTGCGCAGCTCGCGGCTGTTGTAGTCTGTTCGCATGGAGCTTTCGAGCGCCGTGCTGGGCGCGGTTCTGGCTGGCGGTCGGAGCCGGCGGATGGGCGCCGACAAGGCGCGCTTGGAGCTGGCCGGCCGGAGCTTCGGTGCCCGGGCGATCGCCGCCCTCCGAGCGCGGCTCGAGCGGGTGGTCGTGGTCTCCCGGCGGCTCGGCGATTACCCCGACCTCGGGGCGCCGGAGATCGCCGACCGGCTGGCCGGCCACGGGCCTCTCGGGGGGCTGCACGCCGCCCTCGAGCACGCCGGCGGACGGCCGGTGTTCGCGCTCGCCTGCGATCTGCCGGCGGTCGGCCCCGAGCTGGTCTCGCATCTGCTCGAGCTGGCGCTGCCCACGGTCGCCACCGGCGACGCGGCGCGCGCCGTCGTGCCGGCGCTGGGAGGACGCCTGCAGCCGCTCTGCGGCGTCTATTCGCCGGGCTGCAAGCCGGAGATCGAACGGCGGCTGGCGG